>NZ_PPQR01000054.1:43097-79254 GCF_002902085.1 Staphylococcus simiae | reverse complement strand
AGTTAAAGTTGTAAATATTGTTAAATATGATGAAATGCTACTAGTCAACTATCATTTTATTTAGTAATTTATAATACTTTTAAATTACCAGAAAGATACAACTTCATTTTTATAATAAATTGTAACTTTAAAATTTTATATGAACATTAAAGTTTCTTCATAAAAAATACCCTTATTCGCTTTATCAATAAATGTTAACGAATAAGGGTATTTATTAAAATTTTAATCACTAATGTATGAATACTGATATTTTACTCAAATTCGATTTTCGATTTCACTTCACTAATAAAATACAAACTACCTGTAACAATTAATACTTCTCCTTGATAATTACGAATAAATTCAACATAATCATCAACTAATTGTATATTATCCTCTTCTATGTTAGCCACGATTTCTTCTTTTCGTAACGCTTTAGGAAAATCAAATTCAGTGACGTAAAATTGTTGGGCAATCTTACTTAAATGATTAATCATATCATTGACTGGTTTACCTTTAATAGCAGAAAACAAAATATCTACTTTATCAAAATGATAATAATTTTGTATTGTATCAATCAAAGCATCTATACTTTCTGAATTATGTGCACCATCTAAAATAATTATTGGCTGCTCTTGAACTTGTTCAATACGTCCTGACCAATAAACTGACTCAATGCCATCAATCATTTTATTAAAATCAAGTTCAATTAATCCAAGTTCATTTAATTCAATTAGTGCTGTAATGGCAAGTGCTGCATTTTGCTTTTGATGCTCACCTAACATATTCAAGATGATTGTTTCTAATTCATATTCTTTATAGCGATAAGTAAACTCATCCTTTTGTGATACAACTATAATTTCTCTATCTAATTCAATAGGCTTAGCTTGTTGTTCAACTGCACGATCTCTAATATATTTAAGTGCTTCTTCATTTTTAACTGCATAAATGATTGGTGTATTCGGTTTAATAATTGCACCTTTGTCTTTTGCAATGTCTAAATATGAATTACCTAAAATGTCCGTGTGGTCTAGCCCAATACTTGTCAAAATAGATAGTATTGGATTAAAAACATTCGTCGAATCATTTTTGATTCCTAAGCCAGCCTCAACTATAACAAAATCAACTGGATGCATTTGACCAAAATATAAAAACATCATCGTAGTTATAATTTCAAATTCAGTAGCTACACCTAAATCTGTTTGTTCATCCATTTTTTCACTAATAGGTTTAACTAATGAAACTAACTCTACAATATCGTCATTTGAAATAGGTATACCATTTAAACTAATGCGTTCATTAAATGTTTCAATAAATGGTGATGTAAACGTACCAACTTCATAACCATTTTCAACTAAAGCTGTTCTTAAATAGGCAACTGTTGAACCTTTACCGTTTGTACCACCGACATGAATACCTTTGATATTATTTTGTGGATTATTAAATTGTTGTAACATCCATTCCATACGCTTAACGCCGGGCTTAATGCCGAACTTAGTTCTTTCATGGATCCAATACAAGCTGTCTAGGTAATTCATCGTTATTACTCCTATGCTTTTAATTGTTCAATTCTTGCCTTAACACCATTATATTTCTCTTTATAATCTTGTTGTTTACGTTTTTCTTCATTAATAATTTTTTCTGGTGCTTTGTTGACAAAGTTTTCATTTGATAATTTTTTATCTACACGATCTACTTCACTTTGTAGTTTTTCAAGTTCTTTCTCTAAACGACTAATTTCTTTGTCCATATCAATTAATCCTTCTAGTGGCAACACGACATTACCAGCTAGTACAACTGAAGTCATTGCTTTTTCAGGTATATCAATATTTGTACTAATCGTTAACTCACTTGGGTTACAGAATTTGTGTAAGTAATCAGCATTTTCGGATAGTGTAGTTTCTATTTCTTTATCTTTTGCTTCAATTAGAATTGGAATTTCTTTAGATAAAGGTGTGTTAACTTCTACACGAGATTGTCTCACTGATTTAATAATTTCAACTAATTGTTGCATTGTTTGTTTACTCTCATTAAATATTAGCTCTGAACGAACCTCCGGCCACGCCGCTTTAACAATTGTGTCACCTTCATGTGGTAAACTTTGCCAAATTTTTTCAGTAACAAATGGCATGAATGGATGTAACATTCTCATTATATTATCTAAAGTATAACTTAAAACGGATCGTGTCGTTTGTTTTTGAGATTCGTCATCACCATTCATTGGTATTTTACTCATTTCGATGTACCAATCACAGAAGTCATCCCAAATAAAGTTATATAAAGCACGGCCTACTTCACCGAATTCATATCTATCACTTAAATCAGTTACTGTGGCAATTGTTTCATTTAAACGCGTTAAAATCCACTTATCAGCTAATGACAAATTACCTGATAAATCAATATCTTCGACGTTAAAATCTTCACCGATATTCATCAAACTAAAACGTGCACCGTTCCAAATTTTATTAATGAAATTCCACACAGATTCTACTTTTTCAGTAGAATAACGCAAATCGTGTCCAGGTGATGAACCAGTAGCTAAGAAGTAACGCAAGCTATCTGCACCATATTCATCGATAACATCCATTGGATCGACGCCATTACCAAGTGACTTACTCATCTTACGTCCATCTTCAGCTCTTACTAAACCATGTAATAATACGTCGTTAAATGGGCGACGATCAGTAAACTCTAAACCTTGGAAAATCATACGTGCTACCCAGAAGAAAATGATATCATAACCAGTTACTAACGCATTCGTCGGATAATAACGTTGGAAATCTTCACTTTCTGTATCTGGCCAACCTAATGTAGAGAATGGCCATAATGCACTTGAGAACCATGTATCTAGTACATCTTCATCTTGTTGCCAATTTTCAATGTCTGCTGGTGCTTCCTCCCCAACATATATTTCTCCAGTTTCTTTATGATACCATGCTGGAATTTGATGACCCCACCATAATTGTCTTGAAATTGTCCAGTCACGAATGTTTTCCATCCATTGATTAAATGTATGTTCAAAACGACTTGGATAAAAATCAATACGATCATCAGTCTGTTGGTTGTCTAGTGCTCGTTGTGCAAGTGTATCCATTTTCACAAACCATTGTGTTGACAAATAAGGTTCTACAACAGCACCTGAACGTTCGGAGTGACCGACAGAATGCATATGTTCATCGATTTTTATGACTAAATCTTGTTCCTTTAAATCTTCTACTAGTTGTTTTCGACATTCAAAACGATCCAAGCCTTCATATTTCCCAGCTTTGTCATTCATCTTACCATTTTCATCCATAACGATGATATTTTCTAAATGATGACGTTGACCAATTTCAAAGTCATTAGGATCATGTGCAGGTGTCACTTTCATAGCACCCGAACCAAAATCAATATCTACATATTCATCAGCTATAATTGGCAATTCACGACCAACAATCGGTAAAATCACTGTCTTACCAATAACATCTTTATAACGTTCATCATTAGGATTAACTACAATCGCTGTATCTCCTAGCATCGTTTCAGGTCTAGTAGTTGCTATTTCAATATAGCCGTTACCGTCTGCATATGGATATTTAAAATGATAAAAGGCACCTTGTACATCTTCATGAATCACTTCAATATCAGATAATGCTGTACGTGCTTTAGGATCCCAGTTAATAATTCTTTCACCACGATATATGATGCCTTTATTGTACAGATCAACAAATACTTTTTTGACTGCTTTACTCAAACCTTCATCTAATGTAAAACGTTCTCTACTATAGTCTAATCCTAGGCCTAATTTTGCCCATTGTTGACGAATAAATGATGCATATTCTTCTTTCCAATCCCAAGCTTGTTCTAAAAATTTGTCACGACCTAGATCATATCGTGATAAACCTTGTTCATTTAATTTAGCTTCTACCTTAGCTTGAGTTGCGATACCGGCATGATCCATTCCTGGTAAATATAAAGTATCATAGCCTTGCATACGTTTCATACGTGTAATAATGTCTTGTAACGTTGTATCCCAAGCATGTCCTAAATGTAATTTACCTGTTACATTAGGTGGTGGTATAACAATTGTATATGTTTCTTTAGATTTATCTTCAGATGGCTTAAAATAGCCTTTTTCAACCCATTCTTCATAACGTCCCGCTTCTACTTCACGCGGATTATATTTTGGTTCCATTTCCATGTTAAATACCTCCTAAAAAATAAAAAATATCCATCCTATATATAAAAATAGGACGGATATTCCGTGGTACCACCTATATTCAAGAAGAATTTCCAACAACAATCACAATGTTATTAGTCAAATTCTTCAAGCACTCTAGATAATGATTAACGCTCAAACACGTCTTAGCCTACTGCATATTTTTCAACTAAGATAACGAGTGGGCTACCTTCAGTTTAAATCATCTACATACTTTCACCAATCATATGCTCTCTTTGAAAATCACTTAAACTTACTCTTCCCAATTTGTATATTAAACTCTTCACTTATAGTATAATGATTGTCAAAATAAGTCAATGTATTGGTGGGAATATTATGAATGAATGTGCTTTTGGAACAAAGGATCCAGTCTATTTAGATTATCATGATCATTTTTGGGGACAGCCCTTATATGATAGTAAAGCATTATTTAAATTACTTGCTTTGGAATCACAACATGCTGGATTATCTTGGTTAACAATTTTAAAAAAGAAAGATTCATATGAACAAGCATTTTATAATTTTGAACCTAGTAAAGTTGCAACTATGACCGCTAGTGATATTGATCAGCTTATGGACTTTCCAAATATTGTACATCATCGCAAAAAATTAGAAGCTATCGTTGCTCAAGCTCAAGGATACTTAACCATCGAGCAACAATATGGAAGTTTCAGCGACTTTTTATGGTCTTATGTGGATGGACATCCAATTGATTTGAACTATAAACATGCTAAAGATCGTATTACTGTAGATGATAGAGCAACTCAACTGTCAAAAGATTTAAAAACATTTGGTTTTAAGTTTTTAGGTCCAGTTACTGTATTTTCATTTTTAGAAGCTGCAGGATTGTATGATGCACATTTACAAGATTGTCCATTTAAACCACAACATTAACTATCATTAATCAAAATGAGATGAACACTTATGATTTTGTGTCATCTCATTTTTTGCTTGTTACTCTATAATGTAAAATATAATTTATAATTGGAGCTATGATAAACAAAATGAAAAAGATTCTAAAAATATGATAACTTGAAATCATTGCAACATCAGCACCTGTTGCAATTGCTACTAACACTATCTGGTTAACACCACCAGGTGCAGCACCTAAAAATAACTCGTTAATTGGAATATGATTAAATAAATGAACCACACACACCATTACAAATGATCCTAATATTAACATAATATTTTGAAATGCGATCGCAATTGCAATTCGGCCTTTTAAATCACCTAATAAATGTGCAATTTGGACACCGATTCGTATCATATATATTAATTGAGCGACATTTAATATCCAATCGTCTAATTTAAATGTTAAACCAGTTGTTAAATTCCAAATAATTAACACAATAATTGGGCCCAATAGTTGATAAGTTGGAAAATTTATTTTAACCATTATAAAATAAATTGCTACAATTGCGACTGCTAATAAACCTATTTGCCATAATTGTAATGCCTCTGTTAATGGTGTAATTGGTGCAACTTTTTGATTAGAACCTGCTTCACCACTATCACTAAAGAAATAGGAGATTAATGGTACTAATACAACGACGAAAATAATTCGTGACGTTTGTGTCAAACTAACGACTAATAAATTGGCTTTTTTATTTTGTTCAGCCATAACTAACATTTGACTCAATGCACCTGGAATAACACTGAGCAAAGCTGTTTCTGAGTTAATTTTGGCAATGCGTTTAAAAATCATCGCCATTATGAGTGCCAATGTAAGTAATAATAAAGTGACAAGAACAATACTTCCCCAGTCATCTTTAATATCAAGGATGACGTTTTTGGTAAAACTAGCTCCAATTTGTACCCCTAAAACAACAATACCAATTTCACTTAACCAAAAAGGCCATTTTATTTCTAATTTAAAAACTTTAATACATAAAATAGCTGCTAAAATCGGACCAAACATAAAGGGTAATAAAATGTGAGCTAAACTTAAAATTGTACTAATAATAATAGCTGTTATTGCAACAATTATATTATTTCTAGTTATGATGGACATAAGTGCTCACTACCTTCGTTATATATATTTCACAAGATAATTTAAGTTAATTTACTATTATATTTACTTACTATTCACATTTTAAATTACAAATTTAAAGAGTCTGAACTTTAGTTCAGACCCTCATAGTAATTGTAATTATACAATACGACTTAAAGCGTTATCAAATGCTTGAATTGTCTTTTCAATATCTTCTTTTGTATGTGCTGTTGATAAAAATGTACCTTCGAATTGAGATGGTGGTAAGAATACGCCTTCTTTTGCCATTTCGCGATACATACTACTGAACAACTCTAAATCACTTTTGTTTGCTTGGTCAAAATTTGTCACTGGACCTTCATTTAAGAAATAACCAATCATAGAACCCGCTCTATTAACTGTAATAGGGACATCATATTTGGCGAAGACTTTCGTTAAGCCTTCTTCTAATAAATCACCTAATTCATTAAAATAATCATATGTTTCTGGCGTTAATTGACTAAGTGTTTCATAACCACTTGTCATTGCTAATGGATTACCAGACAGTGTACCTGCTTGATAAATATTACCTAGTGGCGCTATTTGATCCATAATTTCTTTTTTACCTCCAAAAGCACCTACAGGAAGCCCTCCGCCAATTACTTTACCTAAACAAGTTAAATCAGGTGTTACACCAAAGTATCCTTGAGCACAATTATAACCAACGCGGAAACCAGTCATAACTTCATCAAAAATAAGTAATGCACCATATTCTGTAGTTATATCTCTTAATCCTTGTAAGAAACCTTCTACAGGTGGAACTACACCCATATTACCTGCTACTGGTTCCACAATGACTCCAGCAATATCATCACCATATTTTTCAAAAGCAACTCTTAATGAATCTAAATCATTATATGGCACTGTAATAGTATTTTTAGCGATACCTTCAGGTACACCAGGAGAATCTGGTAAACCTAACGTTGCCACACCAGAACCTGCTTTAATTAATAAAGAATCGCTGTGTCCATGATAACAGCCCTCGAATTTTACTATTTTATTTCTACCTGTATATCCACGCGCTAATCTTAAAGTATCTAAAGTTGCTTCTGTACCAGATGAAACCATTCTTACTTTTTCAATTGATGGAACGCGATCAATTACTAATTGTGCTAATTTATTTTCTTGCAATGTAGAGGCACCAAAACTTGTACCTTTATCGATTGTTTCATGTAACTGTTTGATGACTTGTGGATCTTTATGGCCTAAAATAAGTGGTCCCCAGCTTAAGACATAATCTATATATTCATTTCCATCTATATCATATATTTTAGAGCCTTCACCATGATCCATAAAAATAGCAGGTGTATCTACTGATTTAAATGCTCTTACAGGACTATTGACACCGCCTGGCATTAAATCCTCAGCAATTTTCATGGCATCTTCTGAATTTTGATATCTCATGTAATTATTCCTCCTTAAAAATTAGTGAACGTATATTAATCCAGGCTTATTGATCTAAATAACGGCAAATATCTTTAGCAAAATAAGTGATAATCATATCTGCTCCTGCACGTTTCATTGATACCATTTGTTCCATCACTACACGTTCTTCATCAATCCAACCATTTTGTGCAGCAGCTTTAGTCATGCTATATTCACCACTAACGTTGTATGCTACGACTGGAACGTTCGTATGATTTTTAACATCACGTACGATATCTAAATAACTTAGTGCTGGTTTGACAATCATCATGTCACAGCCCTCTTTTAAATCACTTTCTAATTCGCGTAATGCTTCTAAACGATTCGCAGGATCCATTTGATACGTTTTACGGTCACCAAATGATGGTGCTGAGTCAGCTGCATCTCTAAATGGACCAAAGAAACTTGAAGCATATTTAACGCCATAACTCATAATAGGTATATTATAGTAACCTGCTTCATCTAATCCTTGACGAATTTCAGCTACAAAACCATCCATCATATTACTTGGAGCAATAATATCCGCTCCTGCTTCTACTTGAGAAATTGCAGTTTTAACTAATAATGGTAATGACTTATCATTATCCACATCATGTGTATGATCATCAATCACGCCGCAATGACCATGGTCAGTATATTCACATAAACATGTGTCAGCAACAATTAATAAATCGCTATACAGTTTTTTAGCAATTCTTGTAGCTTGTTGAATAACACCATTATGATCATATGCACCTGTACCAACATCATCTTTATTGTTCGGTACACCAAAGAACATGATTGCTCTAATACCTAGCTCATATGCTTCTGTAATTTCTTCATGTAATAAATTAAGACTAATTTGGTATACTCCAGGTAATGATTTAATTTCTTTTTTTATATCATCTTGTTCAACTACAAAAATTGGATAAATTAAGTCATCTTTTCTAACGTGGTTTTCGCGAACCATATCTCTCATTGTAGTTGATGAACGTAATCTTCTATGTCTATCAAATTTCATTTATAATTCCCTACTTTCTAATATTTTATCTATTAAAGCCTCTACTGTTTGTGTACGTGCTACTTTAACTGATTGATTATACTGTTTTAGTGTATGTGCTGTTTGTTGGCCAATTGCAAAGTATTGATTAAAATGAGGTGTTGGTTGTTGATCAAAATAATAACGTACTGCTGATGAACTTAAAAATGCAATTGCATCCACACTTTGTTGTGACACCATTTCTTTTACATCAGTAATATTAGTAACATTTGGCACTGGTGTATAGAGGTCAATTTTAACGACACGATTATGTTTTGATAATTCTTGTTGGAGTAATGGTCTTGCTTGTGCGCTGGATGGAATGAGTATCAATTGGTTGTCTTGTTGGAATCGTGCTATAAACCCTTCTTGCGAATAATCTTGTGGCACAAAATCTACTATAATACCCAAATCGTGACAATAACGAGCTGTCTTTTCACCAATTGCAGCAATATGTTTAACCTTCACACTATCTAAATATTTAAAGAAAAATTTTACAGCATTTTTAGACGAAAAAATAAGCCAGTCGAAGTTATATTCCAACAAATGAGTATTGAATGAAAGTGGTTCAATATCAATAAACGGTTTATGAATAATTGATACTAATTCACTTTGTACTTCACTTGTTTGTGTCATAACTACAACTGGTTTCATTTAAAAGTCACCTCAAAGGTTATTGTTGTTCATTTAAACGCTTAATTATTTCGTATGCACCTTGATCTTTAAGTACTTGACTTACTTTTTTACCTAAAGCTACTGGATCGTTACCGTGTTCTGTATGTTCATAACGTTCTGTACCATCTGGCGTCATAATTAATCCTGTGAATGTGATATCGCTGTTATTTATTGTCGCATATCCAGCTATAGGAACTTGACAACTACCATCCATTGCAGCAAGGAATGTACGTTCAGCTGTAACACATTGAGCTACATCATGATTATGAACTTTAGATAACAATTCTAGTAGTTCATTATCGTCGCTCCTACACTCAATACCTAGTGCACCTTGTCCAATTGCTGGTAATAGCGTATCGCGATCTAAATATGTAGTCACAATATCATCCGACCATCCCATACGTCTTAAACCAGCTGCTGCTAAAATAATTGCATCATAATCTTCAGTGTTCAATTTCTCTAAACGTGTATCAATATTTCCTCTTATCCATTTTATCTCTAAATTAGGATATTTAGATAAAATTTGAGCACCACGTCTTAATGAACTTGTACCAATAATACTTCCATCTGGAAGTTGGTCTAACGGTATATGATTCTTAGCAATATAAGCATCATATGGCAATTCTCTATCAGGTATACATCCTAAAGTTAACCCTTGTGGAATAACACTTGGTACATCTTTTAAGGAATGAATAGCCATATCTATTTCTTTATCAAATAATTCTTGTTGAATTTCTTTAACAAACAATCCTTTACCGCCAACTTTAGATAATTGCTTATCTACTATTTTATCACCTTTAGTAACTATTTCTTTAATTTCTATTGCTAAGTCAGGTTCTATTGCCTTTAATTTATCAATAAATTGCTGGCTTTGTGTTAAAGCAAGTTTACTTCTTCTAGACCCAACAACTAATTTGCGCATATTGACTTCCTCCTAGGAAATACTACTCTAATTTTAATACTTAAGTGAAGTGTGTTGCAAAAAATAAGTTCACCATATTTAAGCAAAACAAGATAATATTAAAATAAATTAAGTATCTTGAATTCATCCATCTTTTGATTCTAATAAGAATAAAACTACCATATAGTAAAGTAATGATTGAAGATAATATGACCTTCGGATCGATAAATATTCTCTCACCTACAGCTATAACACCCCATTGGGCACCTAAAATAATACTAAATATTAGAACTATCCAACCTGTTAATGTTGAATAAAAGACAATGGATTCTAGTGTTGCCACACTACCAATTCTAAAATACTTTTGATCAAAACGTTTTTCTTTTAAATTTCTATACTGAATGATATATAGCAAAGCATTAACAAATGCTAAGGCGAAGAATACGTAACTCAGTACAGCGAGTCCAACATGTATTAATAGTAATTCATTGACTATTGTTACTTTTTGAATATGACTATTGTAATGAGTTGGCTGGAAGGTATTCATAGCTAAGAGAGTGAACCCTATTAAATTTAAAAAGAAAACTGAAAAATTCAATACTTTGATGACATTTAATACTAATGAAATTGAAATAATTAACCAAGTTAATGTAAAAAAGACATCAGAGATTGAACCTAATGGCACATGCTTCATTTGTATAATAAAAATAGATAAAGAGATTGTTTGCAACACCCAAACAATCCCCAATAAATATATGCCTAAATTTCTAACTTTATAACTTTTTTGTACAAAATCGAAAAAATAACAAATAATACTTATTAAATAGATAAATAGTATAATTTCATGAAATCGGATAAACAGGTTTTCTTGCATATTATCACCATATTAATATGCTTATTCAAAACTAAAGATACGTCGAGCTGAAATCTCCTTAACTTTGCTTTCTTTTTGTTGCTTAGCTTGTTCACGAGGATCTTCTGCTTCAATATCAAAAATGTTTTGAAATAGCTCTAATTTTTCGTTACCTTTTTTATCACTACTTAATTCTTTAGCCTGCTTAATTGGATCTTTCAACATTTGATTGATAATACTTTTAGTATGTTTTGAGATAATTTTACGTTCTCTTTCTGATAAATCAGGAAGTTTACGATCAATACTTTCCATTGTCTCAACTTGTATATTCATTGCTTTCTCTCTCAAAGCACGAATGACTGGTACAACACCGAGCATATTAACCCAGTCATTATGTAGTTCTATTTCATGTGGTATTTGATCTGCAATTGTCGCTGCCGCTAATTGACGTTCACGTAGATTAGCATCAACTAAACCTTTTAAATCATCAACATCATAGTTGAATACATTTGAAATAGCACTAATATCCGGTTCAATATCTCTTGGAACAGCAATATCAATCAATACAAGTGAATCTTGCTTTCTAGTATCTGCAATTGTTTCAACCATAGCATTAGTTAAAATATAAGAATTAGAACTAGTTGAACTAATGACTATATCAGCATTTGCCAATAATGATGGTAATGCATCCAAACTATCATATTTCACTTGATGTTTATCAGCTAATCGTTTGGCATTCTCTACTGTTCTATTAACAACGGTAATATCAGAAATTCCTGAGCCTAAAAGATTTAATAGTGATAATTCACTCATTTCCCCTGCACCAATGATAATCGCCTGTTTACTTTTTAATTTGCCGAATACTTTTTTGGCCAACTCGACAGCTGCATATGAAACACTCACTGCATTATCTGCAATATCAGTTTCATTATGTGCTTTTTTAGCAAAAGTTATAGCTTGTTTAAATAAATGATTAAAGATAGTTCCAGTTGTACCAGTTTCTTGTGCTAAGAAAAATGCATCTCGCATTTGTCCTAAAATTTGTGTTTCACCTAATACAATTGAATCTAAGCCAGAAGTGACTCGCAATAAATGATCTACTGCTTCGTCCCCCACTTTAACTTCTGACATTGCTTTAATATCATCTACTTCAAATCCAAATGAACGCGCTAAAAATCTTTGAATATAATAACGACCAGTATGGATTTGATCAACAATAGCATATACTTCTGTTCGATTACATGTAGATAATATGACATTTTCTAAAATAGATTTAGTTTCATATAAATCTTCATGGGCAATTCGTACGGCATCATCTCTAAAAGCAACCTGCTCTCTTAGTGCTACATCGGCAGTTCGATGATTTATACTTATTGCAATAAAATGCATTTAACACGCCCCCATATACTAACAATAACTACATTATAGCATAATTTAAAATTCTATTAAGTACGTTGCTTAAATAAATTAGAATCTTTCTAATTTGTATTCAATATTTTGTCAAATTTATGAACAATGCTTGCTACTATACTTGAACTTGTCGGCATAAGATAACTATCATTTTTTAATAAATTGCTATCGCCAAATATGACATTAATGTCAAATAAGTTATTATGATACTATTTAATACTTATATAGATTGCTATAGAAGTAGCAACGCCTAGCAAGTTAATATAGGTTAATAATGTCTGACATCCTCTAGTGTAAATTGTAATGATAGTTCACCTAGTTTAGATATACACATTCGTTAAGCTGAATCTATCAAATTATTCCTAGATAATAACTATTATAAATAAGATGATATTAAATCCCAAATTTGTTGCTGCTTTCCATTTTTTACAGATGAATAACTTATAATTGTATCGTCATCTTCCATATCTAATTTATTTTTAATATTGTTCAAATGTTTCTGTACTTTACCTTTAGGAATTTTATCTTCTTTCGTACAGACAATTAATGTTGGAATATCAAAATGTTTTAAATAGTTGTACATTAAGATATCATCCTCGGTAGGATTATGTCTTAAATCAACTAATTGAATAACAAGTTGCAAATTCTGTCTTTTAGTAATATATTCTTCAATCATTTTCCCAAATTTTTCTCTTTGAGCTTTACTTACTTTAGCATAACCATATCCAGGTACATCAACGAAAATGAGTTGTTCATCGATATTGTAAAAGTTTAAAGTTTGAGTCTTACCCGGTTGTTGTGACGTGCGAGCCATATTTTTTCTTCCAATCATACTATTGATAAAAGTAGATTTACCTACGTTAGAGCGTCCACTTAAAGCAACTTCAGTTAATTCAGTTTCTGGATATTGTGCTTCTTTAACAGCACTAATAATTAATTCGATATTATTAGGATTTACTTTCATTTTTTATCCTCACTTTATATGTATTCTTAGTTAACTTTATCATTATATAATACTTACTGTCATTGGTATATCATCGAAAACGACTTTAATATTATTTGTCTTAAATTTTTACCTTGGATTACAATAATGAATAGTTTAGGTAATAAGTTTTATTTATCTCCTTATCTTTATAAAAAGATTAAACACTATTCAATTAACGTCATAGATAATAATGCTTAAACTAGAATATTACTATAGATGGGCCATTTTCCCATATTTCTCATTTAAATCTAGTTAGATTTTTAATCTTTAGTAGCTTTGCCCAACTTGCACATTGTAGAAAAAATTCTAAACATAGAATTTTTTTTATGTTGGGTCTCTACTGCAAGAGTCACGTCTTCAAATTACTTTATACATTCAATTTTTCTATTTACATTCAATCGATCAATCTTAAAAATAGAGAAACAAAACCTTTAATCTCCTAATAAACAAAAAGTCCCAAGTTACTTAATGAGTATCTTGGGACTAAAATTCAACAATATTTTATTGTAAAGTTATTACGCTGATGTCTTGCTATTATTAATCAGATTACCTTCTGAATCATATAAATCTGGCTCAACTTCATCTTTAATTGTTTTATCAGTAATGACAACTTTAGCTACATCTTCTGTAGATGGCACATCATACATGATGTCAATTAATGCTTCTTCTATAATTGAGCGTAATCCACGGGCACCAGTTTTACGTTCAATTGCTTTTTCACTAATTGCTGATAATGCTTCATCAGTAAATTCTAATTCAACATTATCTAATTCAAGCATCTTAGTATATTGCTTAACTAACGCATTTTTTGGTTGAGTTAAAATATTCTTAAGTGCTGAAACATCAAGTGTTTCTAAATTAGCAACAATTGGTACACGTCCAATAAATTCAGGAATCAATCCATATGCTTGTAAATCTTCTGGACGAATTTGTGCAAGTAAAGCTTGTTCATCATATTTATCAGCTTCGTTACTTGAGAAACCAATAACTTTTTCACCTAAACGGCGTTTTATGACTTCATCAATACCATCAAAAGCACCACCAAGAATAAATAAAATATTTGTAGTATCAATTTGAATCAATTCTTGGTTAGGATGTTTTCTTCCACCTTGAGGAGGAACACTTGCTGTTGTGCCTTCCAAAATTTTCAGTAATGCTTGTTGAACACCTTCACCAGATACATCACGAGTGATTGAAGTATTTTCTGATTTACGTGCAATTTTATCTATTTCGTCGACATAAATAATACCTTTTTCAGCTTTATCTATATCAAAATCCGCTGCTTGGATTAAACGTAATAGAATATTTTCAACATCATCACCAACATAACCTGCTTCTGTTAAACTTGTTGCATCTGCAATAGCAAATGGTACGTTAAGTGTTTTGGCTAATGTTTGTGCTAATAATGTTTTACCACTACCTGTAGGACCGATAAGCGCTATGTTACTTTTTTGTAACTCTACATCATCTTCATTAGGTCCTAATTGTTGGATACGTTTATAATGATTATACACAGCAACCGCTAATGATTTTTTAGCTTTTTCTTGTCCAATAACATACTCATTTAAATGATCCATGATTTCTTTAGGAGTTGGTAATTCAGTTATCGCTTCTGAAGTATTTTGTGATAATTCTTCTTCGACGATTTCAGAGCATAATTCAATACACTCATTACAAATATATACGCCACTTCCTGCTACAAGTTTCTTAACTTGATCTTGATCTTTACCACAGAAAGAGCATTTTAAATTTTCTTCATCTTCATTGAATTTAAACATTCTATTTACACCCCTATTCGTTAAAGACTATACTAGATTGAATTTTACAATGCAACTTTATTACCTTACAATTTTTATGCTCAAATAACAAGGCTGGGACATTAAGTGTCTCAGCCTCACATTTGTGTTTCGACAATCAAAGTTCAAAATATAATAATATATTTAAAAAGATTAATTGCCAGGTACGAGCCGCAATTTCATAGTTAAACATTGGTATGCAACTCAACCTATATTAATTGTATTGATGATTAGTCTTCTTTAGTTGATTCAACTAATTTAGCATTGTCTCTTAATAAGTCAATAACTTTTTGGATACGAACATCATTTTTAATGATATCAGTGTTACCAAGTGTTTTCTTGATATCGTCAACTGAAATATTAAATTGTTCGCTCATTTTTTCTAATTCTTTATCAATATCTTCATCAGTAGCTTCAATATTTTCAGCTTCTGCAATGGCAGTTAATGTTAAGTTTGTTTTAACACGTTGTTCTGCATCATCTTGCATTTGTTCTCTTAATTGATCTTCATTTTGACCTGAGATTTGGAAATATGTTTGTAAGTCTAAACCTTGTTGTTGAATTCTTTGAGCAAACTCTGAAACCATACGATCTAATTCAGTATCAATCATAGCTTGAGGAATGTCAATTGTAGCATTATCAGTCGCTTTAGTGATAGCTTCCTCTTTTTCAATATTTTCAGCATCTGTTGCTTTTTGTTCAGCTAGACGTTGACGTAAATTTTCTTTATATTCATCAACAGTGTTAGCTTCTGAATCTAATTCATTAGCAATTTCATCTGTTAATTCTGGTACATCTTTAAATTTAATTTCATTTACTTTTGTTTTAAAAGTAGCTTCTTTACCAGCTAATTCTTCAGCATGATATTCTTCAGGGAATGTAACTACAACATCTTTTTCTTCGCCAACTTTTAAGCCTTCTAATTGTTCTTCGAAACCAGGAATGAATGAACCTGAACCAACTTCAAGGTCGTATCCTTCAGCTTGTCCACCTTCAAATTCTTCTCCATCTACTGAACCGTTAAAATCAATATTTACAGTATCGCCATTTTCAACAGCACCATCTTCTTTAACTACCATTTCAGCTAAATGACCTAAACTATGATCAATTGCTTCTTGTAATTCTTCATCAGTTAATTCAGTATCTTGTTTTTCGATTTCTAAACCTTTATAGTCACCTAATTTAACTTCTGGTTCAACTGTTACAGTTGCTTCAAAGATGAAATCTTTACCTTTTTCAATTTGTGTAACATTTACTTCAGGTTGAGCGACTGGTTTAATTTCTGTTTCATCAATTGCTTCACCATAAGCTTCTGGTAATAAAATATCAATTGCATCTTGATATAATGCTTCCACACCAAAACGTTGTTCGAAAATTGGACGTGGTACTTTACCTTTACGGAATCCAGGTACGTTAATTTGTTTAACTACTTTTTTAAATGCTTGATCTAGAGCTTTGTTTACTTTTTCTGCTGGTACAGTAACGGTTAATAATCCTTCGTTACCTTCCTTTTTTTCCCAAGTTGCTGTCATGTATATATACCTCCATGATTAACTATTTTATTTTTTCAACTTCCCTATTATATCATAGGTCTTTTTGCTACACAAACATTGGAATTGCAAGGTTTATATAACCAAATTCCAACTATTTTCGTCAAAACTATATTAAATTGGTTTTATTAATTTTGCAACAAATTCAACTTTATTCATTTGCATCTAAACGCTGAATAAAATGTAGTGTTTGTTCATTATTAATTTGACAATCCAACCCAATCATATTTTTGAAATAATACTGATATGCATTTATCCAATCTTCAATTTTAAACAGTGTATCTACTTTAATTGGATATAATAGAATGGAATGGTTATTCATAATTCTTTGTGCCTCATCTAATATATGAAGCGCACCATCTTCAAGTCTTAATAACACTTCAGGTATAATGACATTAGTGTGGAGAGTATTTTCAATTCCAGTAAGTTTGTTAGGCACAATATTTAATAATTGATCATATTTATTAATCTGTATTTCATCATTGCTATTTGCAAATCTTAAATATTCAAACATCAAACTAATAATATTATTGTTAAGTGATAAGTTTTCTATGATATTCATTACGGAATTTTTAAATTGATAATGACCATTATCTATTAACTTTAATATTATTTGAGTTTGTTCTCTAGCTGATAATAAATGAAATTCACTTAGCATTTGAGCCACTTCTTTTTCGTCAATCATTAATTGAGATTGTGCATATTCTTTAAGTGGAAATAATTCCATCCTAGTCATATGGTTATTAACTTCATCGATAATTTGATTAATTACCTCTACAGCTTCAAAATATTGGTGTAATCCTATTAAACTTTTAACATAATAAATCATTAAGGCATCATATTGTTGAATACCTCTTTTTAACAAAATAATCGTTTCTTCTCTTAATTCTAAAAAAGAATCCATTTGATAGAGCATGCGACATTTAGTCATTGCTAATTGCTCATCTAACTCAAACTGACTTTCATATTGCGCTATCAGTTCATACATTCTGTCAAAATCTTGTCTTCTCTCAGCTTGGTTTATATCTTTTTTTAATTTTTCTGCTGATTGTGGGAACGGTATGATATCCGACACAATAGTCACCTCAATTATTTATAACGCTTGTAAAATCAATGAACTCCATGTTTCAAAGTCATCATAAGCGTCGATACTTCCTTTTTCAACCCATTTGATACGTAATGTATCGGTTTCTTTTGCTTCAACATCATTTGAATTAACAGTAATTTTAAAAACTATACCGATATGAACTTCACCAACTTTATTAGTATCATCATTGATAAAGCCAATATAATCCATATTTTGTGAATCTTGTGATTGAATACCAACTTCTTCTTCTAATTCTCTTTGTGCATTAACTCTTAATACCTCATTAATAGATTCAGCACCTGGGACATCATTCATATGTCCACCAACACCTATCGATGATTGACCGTGTAAACGTTCTTCACCACCACCAGACAAACGTTCATAGACTAATATTTCTCCATGTTCATTTTCTAATAGACAGTATGATATTAATTGTTTATAGCTAGGGTCTTCTTCCATATCTCCACGACGTTTAACTTCATAATGTTTCAGTGCATCGAAAATATTTTGACCTGTTAACTTATTTTTACTCAAAAAACCATTAAAAGCATTTTTTTCATTATCGAATAAAGTCTTTCTTGGTACTACTATAATTTGTTCATCAAATTTAGACATAATGTGACTCCTTCTATTCTTTAATCTCTTACTTGCATTTTAGCAAAGAAATTATATTTAATCGATTAATATTAGGAATGAGACTGCAATAAATTTTTCAAAAGATTTATTTCATAGATGCTGTTTTGTATATTAATGTTAAATCTACATATAGATTATTGATAACGGCTTCCACATGTCAAAACAGACTCGAATGGCGTGTGAAATGTTGTAGTCCCACTGCCATTAATGAAGTTACTGCCGATATCATCATTTTAAATATGGTTTATGCTTGTCTAGACTCATTTCTTCATTTAAATTCCAATAAAAAAAGAGATGACGAGTCATCTCTTTTACTAGTGATATTATTTTAAAGCATCTTTAGCTTTTGTTACTAATTCAGCAAATGCTTTGTCATCTGAAATAGCGATTTCTGATAACATTTTACGGTTAATGTCAATACCAGCTTTTTTCAAGCCGTTCATTAAACGTGAGTAGCTCATTTCGTGTTGACGAGCTGCTGCATTGATACGTGTAATCCATAATTTACGGAAGTCACGTTTACGTTGACGACGGTCACGGAATGCATATTGACCTGATTTCATTACTTGTTGTTTCGCTACTTTATATAATGTATGTTTTGAACCAAAGTAACCTTTAGCTAATTTGATCGTTTTTTTACGACGCGCTCTTGTTACTGTTCCACCTTTAACTCGTGGCATAAATAATTCCTCCTTAGGTAATTCCTACCGATTTCTGTATTTGTTCTTATTTTTTATATGCTAATAATTGTTTTACACGTTTCATGTCGCTCTTAGACACTAATCTAGCTTTACGTAATTGACGTTTTTGTTTAGTGTTTTTGTTCGCGAATAAGTGAGATGTGAAAGCTCTTGAACGTTTTAATTGACCTGAACCAGTTCTTTTAACACGTTTAGCTGCTCCGCGGTGAGTTTTCATTTTTGGCATAATATATATCCTCCTGTGATAGCTTTAATTATTTTTCAGCTGTAGGCGCTAACATAATAAACATTTGGCGCCCGTCCATTTTAGGTTTTTGTTCAACAGTTGCGATATCTTTACATTCATCTGCAAATTTTTCTAACACACGTTGACCAATTTCCTTATGCGTAATGGCACGCCCTCTGAAACGAATAGAAACTTTACATTTATCGCCTTTAGATAAAAATTTACGTCCATTTTTCAACTTAGTTTGGAAGTCATGTTCCTCGATAGTTGGGCTTAAACGAATTTCCTTAACATTGATAATTTTTTGTTTCTTTTTCATTTCTTTTTCTTTTTTCTGTTGTTCGAATTTGAATTTACCATAATCCATAATTCTAGCAACTGGTGGTTTCGCATTAGGTGCTACGACTACTAAGTCTAATTCTACACGTTCTGCCATTTCTAATGCTTCACGTTTTGATTTCACACCTATTTGTTCACCATCTTGACCGATTAAACGTAATTCTTTTGCACGAATTTTGTCGTTAATTTGAGTTTGATCTTTTGCTATGGTTGACACCTCCAAAATTTTTACGAAATTTGTACCAAGCAAAAAAGAAGAGCGAGTATTTAGCATACCCGCTCTTCTTATACACACTAAATGTGTAACATGATTGACCTGCCAACTGCTTTGTGCGTCGCTACAGGTGAGAAGCGGGTGCTTCTACTTGGTTCGTTTCGTATTCAACGTTGTTAATCATATCAACATTTTAAATATAAGTCAACACTATTTGTATTAATTATGATGTTTTATTTCTTCCATATCTACTTCTTGTCTTAAATCAACTTCAGATAATGGTATTTTTTTAGTTTTGTATTTAACTTTATGATAAATATAGAAAACTAAAAATACTGGAATACCCATATAAGTGATTAAGAATCTATTTAAATCAAAGTTACCTGTTTTAATAAAATCAACATCTTGACCAATAATAACTAAGGCACATAGTACTCCAGCGAATATTGGTCCAAACGGGAATAATTTTGCTTTGTATTTCAATTTTGATTTGTCATAATTTTGATGATCAAATGCACGTCTAAAACGATAATGACTGATTGCAATACCTACCCATGCAATAAATCCTGTCAAACCACTTGCAGCTACAATATATTGATAAGCGCCATCAGTTAATGTTTGTAAAACAAAGATAATAACAACTACGACTGCTGTTACTAATAAAGACATTAATGGAATACCACTTTTATTTGTTTTGCCAAATGCAGGATAAGCTAATTTATCTTTACTCATTGAATACAGCATACGTGTTGATGCATACATTCCTGAATTTCCGGCTGACAAGACAGATGTTAAGATAACAGCATTCATAAATGATGCTGCAAAAGCAAGGCCAGCATTTTTAAATACTAATGTGAATGGTGATGTTGCAATATCATTATCGCCACCCATTAGTGCATTACTATCATACGGAATTAACATCCCAATAACAAAAATAGCTAAAATATAGAATAATAAAATTCTCCAAAACACTTGCTTAATTGCTTTAGGTACTGCTCTTTCTGGATTTTCAGATTCACCAGCAGTAATACCGATAAGTTCTGTACCTTGGAATGAGAATCCAGCGATTAAGAATACACCTAAGATAGAAAGTAAGCTACCACCTAAATTACCACCTAATATAGGGCCTTCACCTTTGGTAAAGGTATCAAATCCAACGAATTCTCCACCCATAATACCTAATATTGTTAATAAACCAATAGCTATAAAGAATATAACTGTTATGACTTTAATTAATGCAAACCAATACTCACTTTCGCCATAAATACGAACTGAAAGTGAATTTAAGGCAAAAATAACCACTAAGAAAATTGAACTCCAGACCCATGCAGGAATACCTTGTAACGGAGTCCAATATTGTATAACTTGTGCCGCGATGGTAATATCAGCTGCAACAGTAACAACCCAGTTAAACCAATAATTCCAGCCTAATGCAAATCCTAATGATGGATCCACAAAACGTGTAGCATAGGTACTAAATGATCCTGAAACTGGTAAATAAGTTGCCATTTCACCAAGTGATGTCATTAAGAAGAACACCATTGCACCTATAATTGCATATCCTATTAATGCACCAAGCGCTCCAGCATCATGGATTGCTCCACCTGACGTAACAAACAAACCAGTACCGATACATCCGCCAATGGCAATCATAGAAATATGTCGATCTTTTAATCCCCTTTTAACACCATTATTACTTTCATCTCTAACTTTCGTCATAAAAGCTCCCTTTCTATGCTTTAGAGGCTAGCCTGACTTAACCTTTTTAACCTAGTAAATTATGTTAATTATTTTAAGTTATTTTTATTAAGCAATAATTCACCATATTAAAAAAATGGCTACATACCTTAAAGATATGCAACCATTTTGGTTATTATCTATATAAGGTAGCACATCACAAACTGTGACAGTACAGTCTCTATTCGAAAACTGTCCCAACAAATACAACTTATGGATTGTATTTATTTCGGCATTTTTACCTTTCACTTGTTCAACACATGTACCATAATACTTCTGACAAGTTAATATTTAAAAATGCAACCTCTAACTCAATTTATTATTTTAACTACCTTGTAATATACATGAAACGATTTATTTTGGCAACCCTATTCATTTGAGTGTGTGGCAAAAATAAGTTTACTAAAATTTATCTTCTTACTTTCAATACAGCAAGAATAATTAAGGGGCGCAATATGTTAATTAACTAACATATTACACCCTAGACATTGACTATCACATGTTGAAAATAAACATTTCCTGCTTAGTACCTCAGACTCACATACTGTTTATTTCCAGTCTGTGAAAGACTCAAGTATTGGCCAATTATGTTTATTTTCTATTCTTTTTCAAACGAATTTCATCTACTAAATTCCAGATAAACTCATCTTTTTCCATTGTTTCTTGGTCTTGTGAACCATATTGACGTACGTTAACTTCATTGTTTTCAACCTCTTTGTCACCAACAACAATTTGATATGGGATTTTTTGCATTTGAGCTTCTCTAATTTTATATCCCATTTTTTCATTACGATCATCAATATTTACTCGTACGCCTTGAGATTTTAATTCATCTTGTAGTTGACGTGCATAATCATAATGTAAGTCAATATTAACTGGAATAATTTCTACTTGTTTTGGTGCTAACCAAGTTGGGAACGCACCTTTAGTTTCTTCAGTTAAGAAAGCAACAAAACGTTCCATAGTAGATACTACGCCACGGTGAATAACCACTGGTTGATGTTGTTCACCGTCTTGACCAATATATGTTAAATCAAAACGTTGTGGTAATAAGAAATCAAGCTGTGCAGTTGATAAAGTTTCCTCTTTACCCATGGCTGTTTTTACTTGAACATCTAATTTAGGGCCATAGAATGCCGCTTCACCAATGGCTTCTTCATATGGTAAGCCTAGTTCATCAACAGCTTCTTTAAGCATAGCTTCAGCTTTATTCCACATATCATCATCGTCGAAATATTTTTCTTTATCTTCAGGATCTCTATAACTTAATCTAAAGCTATAATCTTCAAAGCCAAAGTCTTTATACACATCAATAATCATATTAACTACGCGTTTAAATTCTTCTTTAATTTGGTCAGGTCTTACAAAAATATGTGAATCATTAAGTGTCATACCGCGAACACGTTGTAAACCAGATACAGCACCACTTGCTTCATATCTATGCATCATACCAAGCTCTGCAATACGAATTGGTAATTCACGATATGAATGAGGTTTATTTTTATAAATCATCATATGATGCGGACAGTTCATAGGTCGTAATACCATTGCTTCAGTTTCATCCAATTGCATTGGTGGGAACATATCTTCTCTATAGTGATCCCAGTGACCTGATGTTTTATATAAGTCTACATTTGCCATCACGGGTGTGTAAACATGGTCATAACCCATACTTACTTCTTTATCAACGATATAACGCTCGATTTCACGTCTTATTGTTGCCCCATTTGGTAACCATAATGGTAAACCAGCACCAACTAATTGATTATTTGCAAATAATTCTAAGTCTTTACCAATTTTACGATGATCACGTTCTTTGCGTTCTTCTAACATTTCTAAATGTGCTTTTAAATCTTTTTTATCAAAGAATGCTGTACCATAGATACGTTGTAACATTTTATTGTCACTATCACCACGCCAATATGCACCTGCAGTAGATAATAATTTAAATTCTTTAATTTTTGCAGTAGATGGTACATGTACACCACGACATAAATCTGTAAATTCACCTTGACTATATAAAGTAACATTTTCATCTTCTGGAATAGCATCAATTAATTCTAATTTGTAAGGATCGTCTTTAAAGAATTCTTTTGCTTCTTCACGTGATACTACTTTGCGTTTGATTTTGTAATTTTCATTGACAATTTGTTTCATTGTTTTTTCAATTTCGTCGAAGTCGTCAGATGAAATATTTTTTTCAATATCGAAGTCGTAATAGAATCCGCCTTCAATAACTGGTCCTACACCAAACTTAACATCACCATATAAACGTTTTAAAGCTTGCGCCATTAAATGTGCAGTTGAATGACGTAAAACTTCAAGTGCTTCTTCACTACCTGGTGTTACAATCTCAATTGTTCCATCCTCTTCTAATGGTCTAGTTAAATCAACTAGTTGACCATTAAATTTACCAGCGACAGCTTTTTTACGTAATCCAGGACTAATTGATTGCGCTATGTCTTCAGTAGTTGTTCCTTTATCAAACGCCTTCTTATTACCATCTGGAAACTGAATATTAATTTGTTCCATAATAAACCCTCCTGTAAAAGATTATGTTAATATCATCTGACCTCGTTAAAATAATTTGAATCCTCACGTGTGTATATTTTCACTTAAAGTGATTTAGTCTTTTGTAGTTGTTTAGAGATAGCAAGACAAATATCGTTATTTGCTATTATTATCAAAGCTCTAAAAATAACAGTGCAATTGGTGTGCTATCAAGCACCTTACTACAAACAAAAAAACCTCGTCCCTATACAAGGGACGAGGTTGTCGTGTTACCACCCTAGTTATTTAACAAGTTAATGTCATGTTAAATATCTCTACATAAGATAACGGTCTTGAGCCGGGTGCTCATTACAAACACCTATAATGAAGTAGTAACAATTTAGTATAAGAACCATATTCTCAACAACTAATGGCTTTCTGTGTCTTAGTGATTAAATTATCTTATCTTCAATTATTTCAACGATTTAGATTTGCCTTCATTATACACCATAAATTAAATTTTTCAATTGTTTCTATAATTTTCTCCAATTAAATAATAAGGTTGTGACAGGGATTTAATTCTTTCAATAATTCTTGCCGCTTTTGTTTTTTCTTCCCCATCTCGCGTAATTGCTAAATGATGTTCTAATTCATTATAATTAAAGTTAGAACTAAAGAATGTTGGTAATTCATGCACCATGCGATAATGTAGTAACGGACCAATCACTTCATCTCTAACCCACGGTGTAACTTCTTCAGCACCAATATCATCTAACATTAAGACATTGGCTTCCCTTACACGCTGCAATTTACTTTCAAAAGAACCATCTTTAAAGCCACTTTTTAACGTACGTATAAATTCTGGAAGATAGACAATAGTTGAACTAATCTTTTTCGACTTAAGTTGATTAGCAATCGCACCTAAAATAAATGATTTACCCGTTCCGAACGACCCATATAAATATAAACCTTTAACTGTGTCACCATTCGTAATGGCCGTACAAATTTCATCAGCAGCCATAGCTACATCTAAGCGTTCACGGTTAGTCATATAAATATCTTTTAACTTTGCATTTAAAGTATCACGTTGCATATGATGTGACGTGATTAATTGCGAGTCAAAACGTTCCTCATCATATTTAATTTTACAAGGACATGGTAAATAACGAATTTTGATACGCTTATTCTCAATATACAGCTCTGGTACATGACCTTTAACAAAATTAGGACAATTTGCAAAAGTATGTCCATCATAATGTTTTTGTTGATCTTTATACTCTTGCAAGACATTTAAATCTTCATCAATCATAGCATTGGTTAATTCCGATTGATGTTGTTGTAAGAATAATTTAACATCTGGGTCATTAACGACATCTTTTTTTATTTTAGCAATTCGTTGTTCTAAATCTTTAGACGACCCCATAATATTTTGGAAACTCTTCATTAATTGTCATCCTCCTCCCATTTTTTAGATAATCTAGCTAAAAACTCCTGTCGATCTTGTTCTAACTTTTGATCATTTTGTTCGTTGTCGTTATTCGTCGCCTTAACTACTTCTCGTTCTGCTAACCATTTTGGAGTTTTTTCCTTAGAAATTAATTTACGTTGACGATGATAAGTTGAATTTTTACCACCTTGATAATTACCATTATCTTGTTTTGGTTGGTTAACTTTTTTAGCGTAGTTGTAAGCCTCTTTAGCAGTTTTAATACCTTTTTTCTTCCAATTTGATGCTATTTCAAATATATATGCTTTAGGTAATTTCATATCTTCTTTTAACATGACAAATTGTAGTAACACATTGATAACGCCAAACGACATCTTTTCACGATCTATTAACTCTTCAATCATTGCTTTTTGAGATAACGTTGGTTCAGATTCTGACCATGATGCTAACATATCTATCGGACTTGTTTGTTCTAACAATTCAAACCAATCTTCTAAATTATCTTGTGGATTGAAATCTTCATTTTGTGGTTGAGTTTTAGCTTCGTTAGTTGTATTAACTTGAAGCTTAGGCATACGATTATCATGCTGTATTAAATAATAAGATCGTGCCTCTTTTCTCATATTTTCAAATGATAATTGCTGTCCACTAGTAATTGATTTAAGAATCACACGTTTCATACCATCTGGTGTTAAACCATAAAGCGTTGCTAATTGAATAATTAATTGTTTAGCCTCTTTAGTAATAATTTCTTTACTTATAAAATGCTTCCCTAACATTTGTATTAACATGTCAAAATCAAATGTTTCATCTGATAAATCCATACCTTGATAACTTTGATTTATCGGAATATCAGACGTATCAATATCTACTTTAGTTGTTGGCACTTTAAAAACTTCCGTAAAAGTTCTTGTCGTTTGTTTAAAAGTTGACAAATCTTTTTGCTGATATTCAAAATAATGTTTTAACTCTTGGAATCTTTTATGATCAACTTCACTATATAAAAAAATAGACAACATTGGGTCATTAAAAAACAAATGCGCAGTTGGAGGTTGAATCAATTCATAGACAAATTGAGACTCCTCTTTATTATGCTTAACGAAAGTTTTAACTAAGCCAATTGCTTCTAGCAAATCCATTTGTTGTCTAAACTCTAGTAAATTTAATTTTAATTCATTCATAAATACATAATGTGACAAATAATGGGAAGACGTTCTACGACGTTCCACAAATTGTGTCATAAAGTGGTATAGTCCAATTGCTTTTGAACCAATTAATGGCGTAAACAATCGATTTAAGACATCTAAATGACTATGATTCAAATCGAAATATTGTATCACTTCGAATTGATCTTGTGGTCTTAAACCAAATTCGTATGCTTGCATACCCATTTAGTTATCACTCCGTTTATTGTCACTTAAAATACCTTGCATTGATGCTAATAGTTGATCAACATCTTTAAATTCTTTATATACTGAAGCAAATCTAACGTATGATACTTGGTCAACATTCATTAATAAATTCATAACATGTTCACCAATATCACGTGATGATACCTCTGTATGTCCTTCATCTCTTAATTGCCATTCTACTTTATTAGTTATATCCTCTAATTGTTGAAATCTAACTGGTCTCTTTTCACAAGAACGTACTAATCCATTTAATATTTTATCTCTTAAAAATTGCTCTCTGGTACCATCTTTTTTCACTACGATTAATTGACTTACTTCAATATGTTCAAATGTAGTGAAACGTATACCGCAATTTTCACATTCTCTGCGACGACGAATCGCATTTATTTCTTCTGCGTGTCTTGAATCAACAACTTTAGAATGTGTCGAATTACATTTTGGGCATTTCATTACATCACCATCTTTATTTTGATTATGCCTCATTATACTATAATTTATGGTATGACAAAAGAAACGGCTTTTCATTATCAAAATCAAGCAATAAAAATATAGCAAAACGATTCATTTATGCAGTTACGTGCATGTTGGACACTAAGACGACATAGAAATAATACTATAGAAATAGATATATAATAATCTGTTGGCTGACACGTGTGACTAACATAATTATCAATAACAGTGTTTAAAATAACGGTTCTCTTTTATTTATCTGTCCTAAAAATTAGAGAACCTAAATAACTCAAAAGTATTAAAGCTATGTTAAGCAGTTAAGTCTTATCTCCGTAAAAATATAAAAAACACTTACACGAAGTTCATTAAATATCCATCATTAGTCAAATTTATTATTTACATAAAACTAATTTTATTGGATATGACAATACAACTTTGTGTAAGTGTTAAACAGTTATCATTGATTTGAGTTAACTTGCATTAACCATTTTTTCTGAAGTCATTAACTTCCCGAGTTGTTTAGCTACATCAACTACTCTATTTGAATAACCCCATTCATTATCATACCAAGCGATAACTTTAACTTTATTATCTCCCATAACCATTGTTGATTGAGCATCGATAATAGCTGAATGTGGGTTCGTATTAAAATCAACTGAAACTAGCGGTTCATACTCAACTTCAACAATACCTTCTAAACCAGCATTTTCAAATGCTTTATTAACCGCTTCAGCAGTTACTTGTTGTTCTAAGTCAACAACTAAGTCAACTAATGAGACATTTTTCGTTGGCACACGTAAAGCCATACCGTGTAATTTACCTTCTAGTTCTGGTAACACTTCTTTCAATGCTTTTGCCGCACCAGTAGAAGTTGGAATAATACTTTCATTACAAGAACGTGCACGTCGTAAATCTTTATGAGGATTATCTATATTTTTTTGATCATTTGTGATGGCATGAACTGTAGTCATTAAACCATTAATAATACCAAAATTATCATTTAAAACTTTAGCTACAGGACCAATGCAATTCGTTGTACATGACGCATTACTAAAGATATCAAAATGGTCAATATCTAAATGATTGTCATTAACACCTTTCACAATCATCTGAACATCCCCACCTTTTGATGGCCCTGTTAACAGTACTTTTTTAGCTCCTGCATTAATGTGTGCAATTGCTTTGTCACCATGGTTAAATTTACCTGTTGCATCTATAACGATATCGATATCTAATTCTTTCCAAGGTAAATTTTCAGGATTTCTATCAGCTACTAATTTGATTTCATGGTCTCCTACTTTCAAACCATTTTCTATAGGTTCTACTTTTTCATCATATTTACCATGAGTCGTATCATAATTAATTAGATGAGCAATTGTTTCGGGAGGGTAGCTCGCATTAATTGCTACTATATTTAAATCTTCTTGTTGTAAAGCAATTCTTAATACCATTCTACCTATTCTTCCCATACCATTAATTGCAATATTTGTTGACATTAAAAGCACCCCTTGATTTTTATGTGTTATACTTTATGCAAATAGTATATCATAATAAAGTGTTTTTGAAAGCGTTTTCTTTAACTTTTTTAAAATTATCTAAGATATCAATTTTTGTCTTATTAATTATCACAAAATGACACTCGCCAAAACCAAATATGAATGTATTGATAAATGCTTGTTGAAATATTATTATGAGTGTTCGCCATACCAATTTTTATAGCTATCGAATAACAATTAACTATGCGAATCTTACTTTATTGTTCACTCATATCAAATAAGTAATATATACATAAACAAGAAAACAGCAGTACAATAATTTTTCTAGAAATTTTTGTACTACTGTTTTTAAATTTATATTCTTTTTTGCAACACCTTACTAGTTATTGATCAAATGTTGACTTTTGTATACTGGTCACATTTCACTATTTATTTAGTGTCACGACATTATTTAATTATTAGTATCACTATAATATGGTTTTTCAATATAACCTTCTTCTTCAAGTAAACGTTCAACATTTTGTTTAAGCTCTAATTTATCGCCTAGATTGTCAATAACATGATCAGCCATTCTACTTTTCTTATCAATGGCAATTTGACTATATACTCGTGCTCTTGCATCTTCTATAGAAAGATCATTTCGTTGCATTAGACGCTCAATTTGAATACTTTCAGAAGTATATACAACCCACACTTCATCAACTGTATGTTGTAAGTCATTTTCAAATAATAATGGGATATCCATGATGACATTATGGCCTTCTTTTAAAAGTTGCTCTTTGTCACGTTCCATAATCTCTCTTACAATTGGATGAACAATCGCATTTAATTCTAAACGTTTTTCAGGATAATTAAACACTAATTCACCCATGTATGCACGATCCATTTCACCATTATCATCTAGGGCTTCTTCTCCAAATGTTTCAATAATTTGTTTTAAACCTTTGCTACCTTTTTCAACTGCTTGTCTTGAGGCTTTATCTGCATCTACTACTTTAAATCCATAAACAGTTAATATATCTGATACTGTTGATTTTCCTGATGCAATGCCTCCTGTTAATCCGATTACTTTTGGCATAGTTTCACTCTTTCTTTATTTCTGACATGTTGGGCAATAATGACTATTTCTAGTTGCTATTACCTGTGTTGCTATATGATCACCACAAACTTTACAGATATTTTGTTTATATACATTTAAATGCAATTGCATTGCACCAGTTTTACCATCTGCATGTCGGTAATCTGAAAAGCTTGTTCCACCATATTTAATACCTTTTTCTAATACTTCTCTAACATAATAAAACACCATTTCTTGTTGTTGATGTGTCAGGTCACTTACTTTTTTATCGGGGCGTATACCTGCTCTAAAAAGTGCTTCACATGCATAAATATTACCACAACCTGCAATAACTTTATGATCTAAAATAACCTGTTTAATTGGTTTGTTAATATTAGTTTTTTGGTTGATACGTTTTAAATAATATGTTAGTGCATCATCACTAAATGGTTCTGGAGCAATATCTAAAAATGGTGGATATGATTCAATAGTAGCCACATTTCTAATTTCACCAAAACGTCGAATATCTGAAAAAACTAACTTTTTCCCATTAGATAATTCAAAAATAACGTGCCAATGTTTACGATAATTAGGAATTAAAATATCATGTAGTTGATCGACTATAAAAAATCCACCTGCCATGCCTAAATGACTAATAAGCACGCGTTGGTCATGGTCATTTTCAATATTAAATACGATGTATTTACTACGTCTAGTTACTTTTTTAATGCTATAACCTTCAGATAATTGTTTGAAGGTATCAAGTTCAATTCCTTTAATAATAGTTGCTCTTCCGGAATCTTTACCTTCGATAACTTTTGGTGAGAACAATACTTTGTCAATTGTTTCCCCAATAATATAGGGTTCAATTCCACGTTTAACGTGTTCTACTTCCGGTAATTCAGGCATAGTTTTAACCTCACTTTATTTTGCATCGTACCAGGTTGGACCATAACTTGAATCTACTTTTAATGGAACATCCAATTGTATGGCATTTTCCATGATCTCTTCAACAAATTTGCTAAAATCTTCAACTTCTGATTTAGGTACTTCAAAAATCAATTCATCATGTACTTGTAATAATAACGTTGCATGATAGTTTGTATCTTCAACTTTGTCAGCAAATTGTACCATAGCAAGTTTAATAATATCTGCTGCACTTCCTTGAATTGGTGTATTCATAGCAGTACGCTCAGCAAAACTTCTTAAATTAAAATTACGGCTAGTGATATCTGGTATATAACGTCGGCGATGTAGTAATGTTTCAACGTATCCAACTGCTTTGGCATCTTTAACTATATCTGACATATATTGTTTTACGCCAGGGAAACTATCTAAATAGTCATCAATAAACGCTTTGGCTTTTTTTCGTGTTATTCCTAAACTTTGACTTAGACCGTAATCACTAATGCCATATACAATGCCAAAGTTAACTGCTTTTGCCTGTCGACGCATTAAACTATCTACTTCGTCAGCTTCAACGCCAAATACTTTCATGGCAGTAGCAGTATGAATATCATCACCATTAATAAAAGCTTCTTTCATACTCTCATCTTGTGTGATATGTGCTAGCACACGTAGTTCAATTTGCGAATAATCAGCTGATAAAATCACACTATCTTTAGATGTTGGCTTAAATGCTTTACGTATTTTTCGTCCTTCTTCCAATCTGACAGGGATATTTTGCAGATTTGGATCTATACTAGATAATCGTCCAGTTTGTGCCAAAGTTTGATTAAATCTTGTGTGAATACGTTGATCATCACTAATTACTTTTTGTAAACCTTCAACATATGTTGACTGTAATTTAGATAATTGTCGATATTCTAAGATATAATCTATGATTGGATGCTCACCTTGTAATTGTTCTAAGACATCTACGGCAGTAGAATAACCTGTTTTGGTCTTTTTAATAACTGGTAATTTAAGTGTTTCAAAAAGTACAACACCTAACTGTTTAGGCGAATTAATATTAAATTGTTCTCCTGCAGCTTCATGAATATTATTAATTAAGACATCTAACTTCTGTTGTATTTCTTGTTCCATTTCCTTTAAATCATTAACATCAGTATAAATACCCGTTTCTTCCATTTGACTTAGAATTCGTGCTAAAGGTAACTCTAAGTCAGCTAATAAAGAAAGTTGATTATATTCTTTTAATTGTTCTTCCATAACAGGTTTAGCTTCATTTATCGCTTCGCTAATTGCTGCTACTTGTGGATTTAAAACATCATCTTCAGGTACTTGGAACTTTTTACCTTTACCATAGATTGCGACGTTATCTTTTACATAATTTTGACCATACAATGATACAACAGATTGTACATCATCAATCGTGCGTGAGGGATCTATAATATAGCTTGCTAACATAACGTCAAAATCAATATGCTGAATATCAATATTTAATCTATGCGCAGCAACATATGTTTTTTTAGCATCATACACTATTTTAGTCGTGCTTTGATTTTCTAGCCAAGCAACAAGCTGCGGATAATCTTTAATGTTTTGAGCATCAATGACAATATGTTGATCTCCTATATACACTGCAAACTTAAGTATACGATCTTTTAAATAATTACTACCTTCTAATTCAAAATGAATAGACGCTTCTGATATTGTTTCAAAATTAATATCGTTAAAATTATCTATAATATCGAACGTTTTCTCAACAACCGTGTTTTCATCAGCTTGGTCACTATCTAAGTCTGACAATAATTGTTTAAATTCTAGTTTTTTAAATAACTCAATTTTATCATTATTGTTTTCCTGATCTATCATTTTAGTATCTGCAAGTGTAACGCCAATTGGACTTTCAACATTAATTGTAGCTAAGTCTTTACTCATAAAGGCATCTTCTTTACTATTTTCAAGTTTTTCTTTTAACTTTTTACCAGAAACATCATCGATATGTTCATATACACCTTCAACATTTTGAAATTGATTGAGTAATTTAATAGCTGTTTTTTCTCCAACACCAGCCACGCCTGGAATATTATCAGAGGAATCACCCATTAAACCTTTCATATCTATAATTTGTTTAGGTTTAAGCCCATTATATTTCTCAGCAATAAATTCTGGTGTGTAATGATCTACATCAGTAACACCCTTTTTAGTATAATAAATTGTGACATTTTCTGTTGCTAATTGCGTTAAATCGCGATCTCCAGTAATAATAATGGTTTGAAAACCGGCTTGATCGGCTTCTCTACTTAATGTTCCAATAATATCATCAGCCTCATAGTTATCTAATTCATAACGTTTAATATGATATGCATCTAATAATTGACGTATATATGGAAATTGCTCGCTTAATTCTGGTGGGGTTGATTGACGTCCACCTTTATATTCACTATATTTTTCATGTCTGAAAGTTGTTTTACCTGCATCAAAAGCTACTAAAAAATGATTAGGTTGTTCTTCTTTTAAAATCTTTTCAAGTAACATGGCAAAACCATAAACTGCATTGGTATGGATTCCTGCTTTATTTGATAATAATGGTAAAGCATAAAACGCTCTAAAACTTAAACTATTACCATCTATTAATACTAATTTATTCACTATATTAACCTCCAGCCTGATTTATGTATATTTTAGCATATAAAGATATAGGTACGTAAAAAAAGGAACTATTATTATTTTTTGAATTTTTGTATTTATACAACTAGATAAAACTGTTGTTTCTAACATTATCAATCACAACAATAAAAAAGTTTGAGTATAGATGCACTACTCAAACTTTTATTTGTTAATTTAATCATTTTTGTTTGTACCAAAAGGAATATATTTAACTTTTATGTCATCTGGAATACCATGATATTCATTAAAGAATTTTTGATATTTTTCTTCATTAGGTGTAACTTTCTGCATATAATGTTCAAAAGGAAGTAAAGGCAGCGTATAAACTTTTTTCTTAGGATATGCTTTGATTTGCTGTTTTAAATTTTGGACTCGCAATTCATTTTGATGATTAATAAAACTAAATGTACTCAAATAAACCAGTGCTAAAACGGTTGCTACACTAATGGTCCATTTTAAATTAAATGTAATGTAATCACATACTCTTTTTAATAACATAAGTACAATAATTAAATGCATAACATAGACAATCAAAAAATTTCTAGGGCCAATCGGTGAGACTATAATTAATGTGATACTAATTAAATGCATAGATACCATGATTATATACGTCACTATAAGTTCTTTTCTATCTATTAAAACGATACTCATCGTTAAAATCATCGCAACGATATATATGATACAAATTAACGTGCTTGCTATATTAAACAAACTAACATGTGTCTCATGAGCAAGTTCAAACTGATTATAGATGATAAAGTAATACGTTGGTAATAATAATAATCCAACAATTAAACTTTTCCGCTTTAATGTATCAAGTTGACTAAATCGTTTACTTTTAATTAACAAAAACAATAATATTAATGTTGTAATAATCACTATGACTATTTCGTTATAATATATCCAATTGGGTAATACTGAAGTCGTAGTTTCAAATATTTTAGTGAAAAATCCCTTATCATTTGATACTTGTTGATAATCTGTTGCCCCTTCAAAAAATATCTTATGGTAATTAGGATTAGAAAACATTAACATCGTACCGATCGTACTCATCAAAAAGCCAAATAATAATTTTGTATTTATCATTCTATAACTAACAAAATAGTAAATTAATGATAGAAATAGAAACATACAATTAAATACAGTAATATTTTCTATAAATAATTGACCAATTAAACACACAATATAAAATATCACTAAATTATGTACTGACATCTTTTTGTTATAAACAATGATATTTAAAATGGTATGTATAATGAATAGCGTACTCAAAATGGGTGGTACATAGTTATAAAATCCAGCAAACCAACCGAACGTTTGACTGAAAATTTGACTTGGCATAATCAGCATCATTATAAATGTAATAAAGTAAAAGATAATATTTTTTTGTGCATCAATCGTTTTAATAATTAACCAAATTAACCCTACGCTTGTTAAACCATAAGTTAACCATCTAATCCAACTTATTTTTACAGCTATCATTTCAAAAAAGTTACCTAAATATCTGCCATTTAAAGTAGCTGTTTCTGAATTTAACATCGAATTGCCGTAATCACTATACCACAATAAGTCATCGTGCATTAATGGTAAGAAAAAGCCTAATAGAATATAAAATATTAATATTGCAATTAAAGTTATCGTTGTTTTCTCTAGTTGTTTTATGTTCACATTATCCTTCCTTTAATACTGTTAATTCAAATATTCCCTTACATTTTTTGTTGTTCACATCAATATTATTGAAATATCTTGTTCCGATTTCTCCATAGACCATTGTCATTTATATAGAACACATCAACTTACCTTTAATCTAAATTATTAGACGTCTAAATAAATCGTTAATAGTTTTTAATGTTGATATCTTTATTGATCATTCTTCTGTTTAAAGTTTATATTTTTATATTATAAATATATTATACAATAAAAATTATTACAACTTATACTCTATCCTTAATCATGTTCTTAATAAATATTGTCTTAAGAAATTTATTTCAAATTATATTGTTAAAGCTAAACATTAAAATAGTGATAATGGATTATTGACCCTTTACGTATTTGAGTATACATTACTTTATAAACTCACATTATTAATTAATATTTATCTTTTAAATGTACAACTAGCCTTGGTTCTATCCATTAACAAAGATTACTTTCTAACATGATTGATAATTGTCATTATTCAAGACACTTGTGCTTAACATAACAAATACACCTCAACAATCAACTGTTCATCTGATTGTTGAGGTGTCAATTATTTTCTTAACATTTCCACATTTATTTAAATATTTAGAGCCCGGGACAAAATGTATTTTACACTTAAATTTAAGCATTTGGCAGTAACTGTCTGGTTTTCAAAACGTTGATAAATCACCATTTTGAAAACCTAGTCAGTCTTGCCGGGGTGGAAGGGACCCAACACAAAAAAACTGGTTATCTGAAATAGGTTTACAGTTTATTAATTCATAATAAG
>NZ_PPQR01000054.1:0-43087 GCF_002902085.1 Staphylococcus simiae | reverse complement strand
GATAGCAGAAACTCTAACATGCAATGCAGGGACCCAACATAGAAAAACTGGTTATCCAGTTTTTTCATGCCATGCAAGTTGGGCAAGGGACCCGTCATAGAAAAATTTTAAAAATAAAATTTTTTCTTTTATGTGCAAGACGGGCATAGTTGGGCAAGGGACCCGTCATCAAAAATCCATATGTGGATTTTACATTAATGTGCAAGACGGGCATCTACGAAATAAATTTTATATAAAATTTATTTCTGTCCCACTCCCTAATCGTAATATATTTAACTCATGTAATCATTAAAGATAACTTTAAAAATAGAGCCTTTACCAATTTCACTATGTACTTCAATGCTTGCATTATGAGATTCAACAATATGTTTTGTAATAGACAAACCTAAACCAGTACCACCTGAATCTCTACTTCTTGCTTTGTCTACTCTATAAAATCGTTCAAATATATGCTGGATATCTTCTTCATTAATACCAATCCCAAAATCTTGTATTTCTAACACTGTTGTTGCTTGATTTCGATAAACATTAACGTTAACTATTCCATTTTCATATGAATAATTAATCGCATTGTTTAATAAATTAGTAATAACCTGTGCCATTTTACTTTCTTGTGCTTGAATAATGACATCTTCTGTTATTGTTGTAATTATTTCTATATGCTTATTCATTGCTTGCGTCTGTAAATTATCTATTATTCTAAATGTAAGTTCTGAAAGATTCATATAATCCATTTCTAACTTATCTTGTTGTTCAATATGAGACAAATCAAGTAAATCAGATATTAAAGATTCAATGCGGTTAGATTCTTTCAAAATAATATTTAAAAACATATCAAGTGACTCACTGTTATTTTTTGCACCATCAATTAACGTCTCTGTAAATCCTTTTATGGATGTTATCGGTGTCTTAAGTTCATGTGATACATTAGCAACAAACTCTCTTCGTAAATTTTCTAATCGTTTTAAATTACTAATATCATGCATAACCAATAATATACCTTGTAAACTTTTCTTAGATTTAGTTAGGATAGGTACACAAGATATATCGAAATATTTAGTATGAACATTATTTAACGGTATTTCAAGTTGTTCATAAATAGCCTTTTCAACTTTAAAACATTCTAATATTAATGCCTCAATATCATGATGTAAATAATTACTGTATCGTTCATGTTCTATGTGATGATTAATATTGAATTGTTCATAGTATGCACGATTTGCTACAACTACTTTGCCATAACGATCAATCATCAATACTGAACTTGGAATATTTTCTATTGTCGTTTTTAAACGGTTAGATTGAATCTTTTGTTCGTTATTTAATTTTTGCAATTGTCTTGCTAAATTATTCGTCGTGATAAATAACTCTTTTGCTTCAATGACATTACTTTCAGGAACACGAATATGATAATGTCCGTCTGCTAATAATTGTGTTGCATATGTCACTTCTTGAATAGGCTTAATAAATGTATGTTTAAAACTTTGACTAACAAAATACAAACAAATTAAGACTACGAGGCAAATGATGGCTAAATATAACCATAAATTCTTTTGCATATCATTAATATCATGGTTGATACCTTTTATAATGACTTGATATTCGTCAATTTTTTTCATAAATGTATACGTTTTACCATTATGAATATAATTGGTATTGTTAGAAGTATTAACGTTAATGTCCTGCGTTTTAAAAATATCTTTATTATTTTTAATAATTCGAATATCAATATGTTGCTGCTTTGCAATTTTTTCTAGTTGATGGTCTTTATTTTGTTGTGACAAATAGATATACGTTTGAGCATCTTGAGTTAATGATTGTTGTTGTTTGTGATTAATTAAACTACCAATGGAAAATTGCAGAATTAAACCTAATGTTATAAAGCTAATTATTAATATCGTACTAATTAGCAACATTAGGCGATGATGAAATTTCATCATTGTTCTTTAGGTCTTTCAAGTTTATAACCAAGTCCACGAACTGTTTTAATCAACTGTGGTTTCTTTGGATTTTCTTCTAATTTATCTCTTAAATGACTGATATGAACGTCAACAATTCTAGAATCTCCTGCAAATTCATAATTCCACACGGTGTTCAACATATGCTCTCTTGTAATAACACGTCCTTGTCTTTCTATTAAATAGAGTAACAATTCAAACTCTTTCGGTGTTAATTCTAGTAATTCATTATTTTTATAAACTTCAAAATATTCAGGTCTAATTCTTATGGCGCCTATTTGAATGTCCTCTTCAATCTCCTCAACATTTTTACTAAATTGAGATCTTCTAAGAATCGCTTTCACTCTTGCTACAACTTCTCTAGGTGAAAAAGGCTTAGTCATATAATCATCAGCACCAAGCTCTAATCCTAGAACTCGATCAAACTCATCATTTTTTGCAGTAAGCATTAAGATTGGAACTAAATTTTTATTTGAACGAATTAATTTACATACTTCAATTCCGTCTTTCTTAGGTAACATTACATCTAAAACAATTAAGTCAGGTTGTTCACTATCAACCATTGCCATTGCCTCATCGCCATCGAATGCGACTGCAACTTCATAACCAGCTGTTTCTAAATTATATTTAAGCAATGTAACAATAGATTGTTCATCATCTACTACCAGCACTTTTTGCGACATGTTATCCTCCTAATTTAAAACTATATTTACATTATAACCGAACCATTTAGAAAAATAACATGATAGACCGTATCTTTACATACTTTTTACAAAAGTAAAGATTGAGACATATTTTTTTAATTTGACGTCATTGATACCCACCTGGCATATTATCACCAAAAAACACTCTCTATTAAAATGAAACAGAGAGTGTTTTTAGGTAAATTTATATGATTAAATAAACTATAATATATTATTTTAAGTTTTTAATTAGTTCATCTGCAAATTCTGATGTTGATACTTCAGTTGCTCCGTCCATTAAACGTGCAAAGTCATAAGTTACAACTTTAGAAGCAATCGTATCTTCAATAGCGTCAGTAATTTTATCTGCAGCTTCTTGCCAACCTAGATGTTCAAGCATTAATACTGAACTTAAGATAACTGATGAAGGATTTACTTTATTTAATCCAGCATATTTAGGTGCAGTACCATGAGTTGCTTCAAAAATAGCGTGACCAGTTTCATAGTTAATATTGGCACCTGGAGCAATACCGATACCGCCTACTTGTGCAGCTAAGGCATCTGAAATATAGTCACCATTAAGATTCATAGTTGCAACTACATCATGTTCAGCAGGACGTGTTAGGATTTGTTGTAAGAAGATATCAGCAATAGAATCTTTAATAATAATTTTGCCTTCTCTTTCAGCTTTATCTTGTGCAGCATTAGCGGCATCTTTACCTTCTTTTTCAACAATTTCATCATATTGTTGCCAAGTAAATACTTGATCCCCAAATTCATTGTGTGCTAAATCATAACCCCATTGTTTAAATGAACCTTCAGTAAATTTCATAATGTTACCTTTGTGTACTAAAGTAACTGATTTACGGTCATTATCTAAAGCGTATTGAATAGCTGCTCTAACTAAACGTTCAGTACCTTCTTTTGATACTGGCTTAATACCAATACCAGAAGTTTCAGGGAAACGAATGTTTTTAGCACCCATTTCATTTTGTAAAAAGTCGATTACTTTCTTAACTTCGTCAGTACCTTCTTTAAATTCGATACCAGCATAAATATCTTCAGTATTTTCACGGAAGATAACCATGTCTACATCTTGTGGACGTTTAACTGGAGAAGGTACACCTTGGAACCAGCGAACTGGACGTAAACAAGTGAATAAGTCTAATTCTTGACGTAAAGCAACATTTAATGAACGAATTCCCCCACCGATAGGCGTAGTTAATGGTCCTTTTACAGCAATTAAATAGTCTTTAATTGTATCTAAAGTTTCTTGTGGTAACCATTCACCAGTAGTATCAAACGCTTTTTGACCAGCTAAAACTTCTTTCCATTCAATACGTTTGTCACCATTGTATGCTTTGTCAACAGCTGCATCGATAACACGACTTGCTGCATGCCAAATATCTGGTCCGATACCATCACCAATAATAAATGGAATGATTGGTTCATTTGGTACATTTAATCCATTTGTTCCTTGAGTAATTTTTTCTGCAGTCATTCTTTATACCTCCAAAATGATAACTTATTTTTTACTATTATTTATTTTCTTTCTTCTAATGGAATATATTTACGGTCCGTTTCACCGATATATTTTGCTCTTGGTCTCATAATTCTATTATCTCTATATTGTTCTAAAATATGTGCAATCCAACCTGCAGTACGACTTACTGCAAAAATTGGTGTGAATAGATCATGTGGAATGTCCATACTATGGTAAACACTAGCACTATAGAAATCAACATTTGGAATTAAGCCTTTTTCATCAGCAATGCGCTTTTCAATTTTAATAGACATATCAAATAATTGTTCTTGACCAGCATCTTTAGTAATTTTACGACTCATCTCTCGTAAATATTTAGCTCTTGGATCTCCATCTTTATATACTCGGTGACCAAAGCCCATAATCTTTTCTTTGTTCGCAAACTTATTGTCCAAATATGCATCTACATTATCAATTGAACCAATGTCATTTAACATTGACATAACTTGTTCGTTAGCACCACCGTGTAATGGGCCTTTTAAAGAACCGACAGCGGCTACAATACCAGAATACATATCTGATAATGATGAAACAGCACAACGAGCTGTAAATGCTGATGCATTTAATTCATGATCTGCATGTAAAATGAGTGCCTTGTTAAATGCTTCAACTTCAATGTCATTTGGTTTTTCACCACGTAACATGTATAAGAAGTTTGCTGCATAACTTAAGTTTTCATCTGGTTTAATTGGATCTTTATCTTGTCTCACTCTAGCAAAAGCTGTTACTAATGAAGCTACTTTAGCTTGGATACGCATAGCTCTTTCATAACGATTTTCATCAGATTCATCCTCTGCATCTGGATCAAAATGTGCAATATAAGAAAGTGATGTACGCAATGCAGTCATTGGATGAACTTGGTCAGTTACATACTCTTCAAAATGTGTATAAACACGAGGATTTAATGTCATATAGTAGTTTAATTTTTCTTTTAAATGCGTCAATTCTTCTTCATTTGGTAATCGATAATTCCAAAGTAAGAAAATGACTTCTTCAAATTGTGCATGCTCTGCTAAATCATCAATATCATAGCCCGCATAAGTCAATTGACTATCGATAATAGAGCTTATTTTAGTTTCTGCTGCAATAACCCCTTCTAAACCTCTTTGTAATTCTGCCATGATAAATTTCCCCTTTACTGTTTCTTTATGAAATGGCTTTCAACTAATATTATAGCTAATGCTTGTTAGTTTGTGAAATATAAAAGACAATATTAAGTCTTCAACAATCCTTTTATAAATCAAAGTAAAATTCACATAATCGTCAAAAACGCCTTTGCTATAGGTTTTATAATATAGATATCACGTATAACTTAAGTCATTCTATTTAAATTTTTAATTGGTTATTAAGAATGATTATAAAATATAAAGTGTGTTAACATGGAATTTTACACAATTTTACTAAAAGTAATTGTATATATTTTAATATACGTGCATAATAAAATTATCTGAATTTAAGGGAGAGGTCTTATGGCTGAAAATTTACAAAGGGGGCTTAGCAATCGTCATATCCAATTAATCGCAATTGGTGGTGCCATTGGTACTGGTTTATTCTTAGGTGCTGGTCAAACGATTGCAATGACAGGTCCTTCAATATTACTGACTTATATTATCATTGGATTTATGCTTTTCATGTTTATGCGAGGTTTAGGAGAAATAATCATTCAGAACACTGACTTCAACTCATTTGCAGACGTTACTAATAAATACATAGGTCCGTTTGCAGGATTTGTAACGGGTTGGACATATTGGTTCTGCTGGATTATTACAGGCATGGCGGAAGTAACAGCTGTAGCAAAATATGTCAGCTTTTGGTTCCCACATGTACCAAACTGGATTAGTGCTCTATTTTGTGTGTTGGTACTAATGACATTTAATTTATTAAGTGCCAAACTTTTTGGTGAATTAGAATTTTGGTTTGCAATTATTAAAATATTAACCATTATTGCTTTAATTGTTGTTGGATTCTTTATGATACTATTCGCATACAAAACACAATTTGGACATGCTAGTCTAACAAATTTATATAATCATGGCGTCTTTCCAAAAGGTGCATCCGGCTTCTTTATGTCATTCCAAATGGCATTATTCTCATTTGTCGGTATTGAAATGATTGGTGTGACTGCTGGTGAAACTAAAGATCCAGTTAAAACTATTCCAAAAGCCATTAACAGTGTACCAATTAGAATATTGATTTTTTATGTTGGTGCTTTAGCAGTAATCATGTCAATTATACCATGGCAGCAAGTTGATCCAGATAATAGCCCATTTGTTAAATTATTTACATTAATCGGCATTCCTTTCGCTGCAGGATTAATTAACTTTGTAGTATTAACGGCGGCTGCTTCATCATGTAATAGTGGTATTTTCTCTAATAGTCGAATGTTATTTGGTTTATCAAACCAAAATCAAGCGCCACCAAGTTTTGCTAATACTAACAAAAACGGTGTGCCCCATATCGCTATTTTTGCATCATCAGCATTATTACTTATTGCAGCATTATTAAATTATATTTTCCCTAATGCAACGTTAGTATTTACTTATGTTACTACGATTTCAACTGTATTATTCCTTGTAGTATGGGGCTTAATAATCATTGCTTATATTAACTATAGTACAAAGAATCCAGAACTACATAAGAGAGCAACGTATAAGTTATTTGGCGGAAAATATATGGGATATTTCATTTTAGTATTCTTTATTTTCGTATTCGGCCTATTATTTATCAATCCTGATACAAGAAGAGCGATATACTTTATCCCAGTTTGGTTTATACTACTAGGATTTATGTATTTAAGATATAGACGCATAGAAAGAAAATTAAATTCATAATAAAAAATCAACATACTATTAATTAGCACAGTATATTGATTTATCTATACCAATCACACTTTAGTTAAAGTATTGTGATTGGTTTTTTATTTATTTAAAGCATTGAAGACAGAAATCATTCTATAATCAATATGATGGAATTGGTAATACCTATATTCTTCCCCTATAAAAATGAGTACATCATGAAAATTTTTAGTAGTATGCATAGGTATCTACAGTTTTAAATTTTTAATAATATCATATCTATATTTTATTCATACAACTGCCTTACACATAATATGTAATAGGAATTATAATTATCTCTACTCATATAGAACTTCATTGATAGGTTTATAACAATCTATTACATTAACTTATTACTCTCATATAGCACAAAAACCCGATGATAGCTATAAACAGCTAACATCGGGTTGAATTTATTTGATATTAAAGTACGTTTGCATATCCTTCAAAAATCTTACCTTGAGAAGCATCTATTGTAACTAACATATCATTTTTAATATTTTTAATAGCTTTTTCAACGCCAACAATTGTAGGAATACCTTTTTCTAAACCAACAATTGCACTTGGAGAAGTAATACCATTTTCTTCAGTGATTAAGCCTAATGCATTTTCGATAAATGGTACAAATGTTTCATCAACTGAACTTGTAACGATAACTTTATCAGTTAAATCTTTACCTTCTAAATCTTTAGCAGATTCAGCAACAACTGTTGTACCTACTACTGATCCACGTCCAATCCCTTGACCACTAGCAATTTCATCACCAACTAAGTGAATTTTCATCATGTTAGTTGTTCCAGTTTCGCCAGTTGGTACACCAGCTGTAATGATAATTAAGTCACCGTTTGACACTCTACCTGTTTCAACAGCAGTTGCAACGGCATTGTTTAATAATGCATCAGTGCTCTTACGTCCTTTTTTAACTACTGGTTGAACACCCCATACGATTGAACATTGACGTGCTGTTTCTTCATTTGGAGTAACAGCAATAATATCTGAATGTGGACGATATTTAGAGATTGTTCTTGCAGTTGAACCACTTTCAGTTGCAGCTACAATTGCTTTTACGTTTAAATTTAATGCTGTATGTGCTACTGAAATACCGATAGCATTTACTAATGAAGTATCTACTAATTTTGTACGATCAGATAATAATTTTTTATAATCTTGAGCTGCTTCTGCAGATATAGCAATATTTCTCATAGTTTTAACTGCTTCTTCTGGATATAATCCTGCTGCTGTTTCACCAGAAAGCATAACAGCATCTGTACCATCATAAATAGCATTTGCTACGTCACTTGCTTCTGCACGTGTAGCGCGTGGATTACGTTGCATAGAATCTAACATTTGAGTAGCTGTAATAACTGGTTTACCTAATTTATTACATTGTCTAATTAAGTCTTTTTGAACCATTGGTACTTTTTCAGGTGGAATTTCAACACCCATGTCACCACGAGCAACCATTAAACCATCAGAAACTTCAAGAATTTCCGCAATATTATCAATACCTTCTTGGTTTTCAATTTTAGGGAAGATTTGGATATTTGCATTTTTCTCTTCTAATAGTTCACGAATTTCAAGTACATCACTCGGACGACGTACAAAGCTTGCAGCAATAAAGTCTACATTTTCTTTAATACCAAAGCGAATGTCATCAGCATCTTTGTCAGTGATACCTGGTAAGCTTACACTTACTCCTGGTAAGTTAACACCTTTTTTATTTTTAAGCTCTCCTGAATTTAAAATATCACATTTAACTTCTTTTTTAGCTTTATCGATATCTTTAACTTGTAATTCAATTAAGCCATCATCAAGTAAAATATAAGATCCCACTTGAACATCATTAATTAAATTTTCATATGTTACTGAGAACATATCTGGTGTACCTTCAACTTCATTCATGCTAACAATCACTTCATTGCCTCGTTCAAGTTCAATTACACCATTTTTCATATTATGGGTACGAATTTCTGGGCCTTTTGTATCTAATAAAATAGCTACAGTTTTTCCTAAACGTTTTGCAACTTTACGGATAGTGTCAATTCTACCTTTATGTTCTTCATGACTACCATGTGAAAAGTTTAAACGTGCTACGTTCATACCTGCATTAATTAATTTTTCAATCATTTCTTCTGATTCTGAAGCTGGTCCTATAGTACATACAATTTTAGTTTTTCTCATTACTAAATTCCTCCTGAGATTTTATATAGACAATTTTTTAGCTAATTCGTATAAGTCTAAATCAAATTTATGATCATTACCATCAAAGATGTCATCAAACGGTGTTGCAATTACTTTATTATTTTTAATACCAACACCTTTAGCAGTTTCACCATTCATTAATAATTCAACTGCATACCCACCAAGTCGTGATGCTAATACTCTATCTGCGCCAGTTGGACTACCACCACGTTGAATGTGGCCTAATACTGATACTCGTGTATCGATATTAATGAATTTAGCTAGTTCATTTGAACATTCTTGAGCTGTCATAACACCTTCTGCTACTAACACAATCGAATGCTTTTTACCTCGTTTAATACCTTGTTCAATTTTTTCAGCAACATCTTTAAGATCAGTCTTAACTTCAGGAACCATTATTGTTTCAGCTCCTACTGAAAGTCCAGCCCATAATGCTAAATCTCCACAGTCTCTTCCCATTGCTTCAATAATGAACGTTCTTGCATGACTTGATGCTGTGTCTCTGATTTTATCTACTAAGTCAATAATAGTATTTAAGGCAGTGTCAAATCCAATTGTAAAATCAGTACCATTAATGTCATTATCAATAGTACCAGGAATACCAATTGTTTGAATTTCTTTGCACTCTTGACTGATTAATTGAGCGCCTCGATAACTACCATCCCCACCAATAACTACAAGACCCTCAATGTCACGTTTACGTAAATTGTTAATAGCAATTTGACGCACTTCTGGCTTTTTAAATTCTAGACATCTTGCTGAATATAAGAATGTTCCACCTCGTTGGATTGTATCTCCAACAGAGCCAAGTTCAAGTTTATGAATATCATCGTCTAATAAACCTTGATATCCATGATATACTCCGTAAACTTCGATTTCATTATAAATTGCTGTACGAACTACTGCTCTAATGGCAGCATTCATTCCTGGTGAATCTCCACCACTTGTTAAAACTGCAATTTTTTTCATGACGACATACCTTTCTATAACAGATTTATCTTTAACTCTAAATTACCATAAATTATTACACCATTCCATCAAAAGAAATATATTGTGTCAATGTAAACGTTTTAAATATTGAAAATTATTTTAACAACATAAAAAAGATTAGTAATCAATAACACGACTACTAATCTCTATGATTATTTATTCAATATATGAACCTATATTTCTAAATTTATCAAAACGATCTTGAGCAACTTCTTCTGCAGAAAATTGTTGTAATTCAGCTAATTGTTTTACAAAAGCATCTTTAATAGCTAAAGCTTGAGTTTCAACATCTTTATGGGCACCACCAATAGGTTCATTAATAACTTGATCGATAATACCTAATTGTTTAATATCATTAGCCGTGATTTTCATGGTTTCAGCTGCTATTTTAGCAAGATTACTATCTTTCCATAATAATGCTGCAGCACCTTCAGGTGAAATAACAGAATATGTACTATTTTCTAGCATTAACACTCTATTGGCAATACCAATGCCAAGTGCGCCTCCACTTCCACCTTCACCGATTACAATTGCAATCACAGGTACTGTTAACGATGCCATTTCTACAAGATTTGTAGCGATAGATTCACTTTGACCACGTTCTTCAGCAGCTTTACCTGGATAAGCACCTTTTGTATCTATAAAAGTAAATATTGGTCTATTAAATTTTTCAGCTTGTTTCATTAGACGCAAAGCTTTTCTATATCCTTCAGGGTGAGCCATACCAAAGTTTCGATAAATATTATCTTTAGTATCTTTACCACGCTGTTGTCCTACGACAGTCACTGCTTGACCGTTTAAAAAACCGATACCACCAATCATAGCTGGGTCATCTCTAAAGTTTCTATCTCCGTGTAATTCCATAAACGAATCAAATATATATGGAATATAATCTAATGAGGTAGGTCTTTCTTGTAAACGCGCGATTTGTACACGATCCCATGGTTTTAAATTAGTATATATTTTTTTAGTTTCTCTTTCTAAAGATGTTTCTAACATGTCAATTTCTTCTTGTAAATCAACATCATTTTTTTCTTGGGATTCTTTTAATGAGTCAATTTTATGTCTAATTTCATAAAGTGGTTTTTCAAAATCTAACATTATTTACTCACCCCTTGATGTATTTTAAGAATTTGTGATAAAGTTTTGCGCATTTCTTTACGATGAACTACTTTATCTAATTGACCATGCTCTAATAAGAATTCTGCAGTTTGAAAATCATCCGGTAATTTTTCATTGATTGTTTGTTCAATAACGCGACGACCTGCAAAGCCAATTAATGCTTTCGGTTCACTTAAATTAATATCTCCGACTGAAGCAAAACTTGCTGATACACCACCCGTTGTCGGGTTTGTTAAATAAGAAATATATAATAAACCAGCATCTGAATGACGTTTTAAAGAAACACTTGTTTTACCCATTTGCATTAGAGATATAATCCCTTCCTGCATCCGCGCACCACCACTAGCTGAAAATAAAATAAATGGTAAACGATGTTCCGTACAGTAATCTATAATACGACAAATCTTCTCACCGATAACAGAACCCATACTTCCCATTCTAAAACGTGAATCCATAACTGCAACGCCATATTTTATACCATCTAACTCTGCTGTACCGGTGATAACCGCTTCATTAAGTCCAGTTTTTTGTTGGTCTTTTTCAATTTTTTCTAAATAGCTAGGAAAATCTAATGGATTCGCAGAGGTCATTCCCTTATCGAATTCTGTAAATGTTCCTTCATCTGAAATTGCTTCTATACGTTTATCTGCTGTTAAAGCAATATGATGATCACAGTTAAAGCACACATTTAAATTTTCAGCTAATTCTTTTGTGTACATTATTTTTTTACAATTAGGACACTTAGTCATAATACCTGCTGGCACTTCGTTGTTCTTAGAGTCTTGCACCGTAAGATATTTCTTCTTCTTTGTTCGATTAAAAAAATCTTTAAACATAGGTAAACCTCCAAATAACCTCTGTTCTAACCATATAGAGCATCAAAGGACAAATTTTTATAATTACCACTTTATCAACTCTGATTATGACAAATTAAAATATAGACTTCTTAGTAAAACTAAACTTAATCTATTGTAAATCTGTTAATTTTATTGTTTTATCATACACATCTTGTGGGTCCACTTCAATTCTAGCGACACCAGATTCCATAGCTGCTTTAGCAACATTGCGAGCTACTGATGGTGCAACACGTTTATCAAATGGTCCCGGTATACAATAATCTTCATTTAATTCGCTACTATTTATTAAATCTGCAATAGCTTCAACTGCCGCTTTTTTCATGTCTTCATTAATATGCGTTGCTTCGACTTCTAAAGCACCTCTAAAAATACCTGGGAAAGCAAGTACATTATTTATTTGGTTCGGATAATCTGAACGTCCTGTACCTATAACTTTAGCGCCTGCTTCTTTAGCATCATCCGGATTTATTTCAGGATTAGGATTTGCCATCGCAAAGATAATTGGATTAGTTGCCATATTTCTGACCATCTCCTGTGATAATGCATTAGCAACAGATACACCAATAAATACATCTGCATCTTTAATCACATGCTCTAATGAACCTTCAATTTTATCTTTGTTTGTCCATTTTGCTACTACATCTTTGGTTTCATTCATACCATAAGAGCGACCTTCAAATATCGCACCTCTTGAATCACACATAATCATATTCCTTACACCATATGAATATAAAAGTTTCACTATAGCAATACCTGCTGCACCAGCACCATTTAAGACCACTTTAATTTCTGATAGATCTTTATTAACAACTCTTAATGCATTAATTAAACCTGCCATAGTCACTATTGCTGTACCATGTTGATCATCGTGAAAGACTGGAATATTTGTTTCTTTTTTTAATCTTTCTTCGATTTCAAAACATCTAGGTGCAGAAATATCTTCTAAATTAATTCCACCATAATTAGGTTGTAATAATTTCACTGTGTTGATAATTTCTTCTGTATCAGTAGTATCCAATGCAATAGGAACACCATTAATCCCAGCAAAGCTTTTAAATAATACTGCTTTACCTTCCATAACTGGAATACTTGCTTCCGGACCGATATTACCTAAGCCTAAAACAGCAGTTCCATCAGTAATAACAGCAACTGTGTTACCTTTTATTGTATAGTCATAAACTTTACGTGGATCCTCATAAATTGCTTTACATGGTTCGGCAACACCTGGAGAATAAGCTAAACTTAATTCTTCTTTATTAGTCACTTTCACGTTAGGTTTTACTTCTAATTTACCTTGATTACGTTTATGCATTTCTAATGCTTCATCTTTTAATGACATGTCAACAGCCCCTATTTTGATATTTATTTGTAAAAAATTATTATTTTAAAACTCATTACATCATAAAAGGTAAAAAATGGGTTAGTCTTATAAATAAGTTAGACTTTAAATGTTAATAGTAAATATATGGACATATTTTGCTTTTGAATACTAAATCATAATTTTTTTGCATACAATATATTAACTTGATTGCGCTTTTTGTGCTAATTATTGTTATGTAAATACTTAAATGAACTAAGCAGACATAAAAATAATAAGAATAAAAAACAATATAAAAATAAAGGTTCTCTAACAAATCGGACTGATACATAATTAAATTTTCAAGCCTCGCTTTCCTAGGGTGCTGTCTCAGCCTGTAGTCTTCGACTAGCACTGCTCCCTCAGGAGTCTCGGCTTCAAATTAATTTTCATTTTAAAATTATTCATTTTTTATTTATCAGTCTTAAAAATAGAGAACCAAAATAAACTGATAGTTAATAATATCTAACCATCAGTTTACTATATCATAATTTTTTATTTGATAAAAGTTATATAAGTCTAATATCTGTAGGCTTGAACGATTGAATAAACTCATCTAAGCGACTCTCTTTTTGATTAATATATCCAATAGGTATCATATTATTTGTTGTTTCATCATAAAACAATATTTCTATATCAATTTGATGTTGCTTCTGGTTATATATCATCTCTTTAAATTCATCTATATTTTCTTTTGTTCGAATTACAATTTGTTTAGTTGATAATCTTTTTTGTTCTTCATAAAGATCAAGTTGCATTATATCATTGATAATAAATTGTCTTTGTTGATTTCGCACATCAAATTTACCACTAATAATATAATAAGCATGTTGTGATAATTCTGTTTCATACTTTTTATATTTATCAGGGAAAATAACCCCATCCATTATTTGTCTGCCATCATTAAGCGTCACAAAGGCCATATTTTGACCATTTTTAGTACGAATTTGTTTGATATTATCAAATTGCACTAAAATAGGATGATAGTTTTTAGCATTTGCTAACTTGTATATAGTTAAATATTGTTTCTTTTCGAACATTTTTTCAACAGGATGTTTAGAAATATAGAATCCTAAATATTCCTTTTCGAATTGACTTATCAAACCATCAGATAATTCTTCTTTTTCTTCATAAACTTCTTTGGGTGTTAACATATCAAATAATAAATTTTCTTGTTCAATATTTAAGACATCATCCATAACTTGATCAATGGCATGTAATAGCGTTGCACGTGTCTTGTTAAAATTATCAAACGCGCCTACCAAAATTAAAGCTTCTAACAATTTCTTAGTCTTAACACGTTTAGGAATACGTCTTGTAAAATCAAAAAAATCCTTAAATTTACCATTTTGATAACGTTCGTCTACAATTACTTTAACACTTTGGTAACCGACACCTTTAATTGCTCCTAATGACAGGAATATGCCTTTTGGTGTTGCTTTATAAAACCAATGACTCTCATTAATGTTCGGTGGTAATATTTTTATATTTTGTTGCTTAGCTTCTTCTATTATTTGAGCTGTCTTTTTATCTGCACCAATCACATTACTTAAAATATTTGCATAAAAATAATTTGGGAATCTTACTTTCAAATATGTCATAATATAAGCAATTTTTGAATAGCTTACCGCATGCGCTCTAGGGAAACCATAATCAGCAAATTTTAAAATTAAGTCAAAGATTTGTGTACTTATCGCTTCACTATAACCATTAGCGATGGCACCTTCAATAAAATGTTGTCGTTCACTTTCTAATACTGCTCTATTTTTTTTACTCATCGCACGTCTTAATATATCCGCTTCACCATAACTAAAATTAGCAAACTTACTAGCTATCTGCATAATCTGCTCTTGATAAATAATAACACCATAAGTATTTTTTAAAATAGGCTGTAAGTCAGGATGTAAATATTGAACTTTTGATGGGTCATGACGTCTACTAATATATGTTGGGATTTCTTCCATTGGACCTGGACGATATAATGATGTAACAGCAACAATATCTTCAAAATGTTCTGGTTTTAATCTTTTTAGTACATTTCTAACACCATCGGATTCTAATTGGAAAATACCTGTCGTATCTCCTTTCGATAGTAATTCAAAGACTTTTGGATCATCTAATGGTATTTTTTCAATATCAATATGGATATCTAAATCTCTTTTGACTTGATTAATGATTTGGTGAATAATTGATAAATTTCTTAAACCTAAGAAATCAATTTTTAGTAGCCCAATTTTTTCATCTTCGGTCATAGTCCACTGTGTCAAAAGCCCAGTATCACCTTGAGTTAACGGAACATAATCATATAAAGGCTGATCATTAATAATAATTCCAGCTGCATGCGTAGATGTATGCCTTGGCAAACCTTCTAATTTTTTACTTAAATCAAACCAACGTTCATGACGGTGATTACGATGGACAAAATTTTTAAATTTTTCATTTTGATATGCTTCATCTAAAGTTATTCCTAATTTTTGTGGTATCAAACTGGAAATTTCATTTAAAGTAACATCATCAAAGCCCATAATTCTACCAACATCTCTAGCAACTGCTTTAGCTAATAAGTGTCCAAATGTCACTATTCCTGAAACATGCAAAGATCCGTATTTTTGTTGAACATACTGTATGACTTTTTCACGTCGTGTATCTTCAAAATCTATATCGATATCTGGCATAGTTACACGCTCTGGATTTAAAAATCTTTCAAATAGCAAATTGAATTTGATTGGATCAATAGTTGTAATTCCTAATAAATAACTCACTAGTGAGCCTGCAGATGAACCCCTACCAGGACCTACCATAACATCATGTGTTTTAGCATAATGTATTAAATCACTTACTATTAAGAAATAATCTTCAAAGCCCATATCCGTAATAATTTGATATTCATATGTTAATCGTTGTTGATATTGTTCTTGTTGTAGATTTAATTTTTCTAGTTGTTTAACTAATAAGCCCCACAAATAGTCTTTTGAAGGTTGTCCCTCAGGTGTTTGATATTGAGGTAAAAGTGATTGATGATATTTTAACTCGGCATTGCAAAGCTGTGCAATTTTATCAGTTTCTTCTACGAAACTTTGATTTATAGAATCATCTTGTCTCTCATTTTTAGTAATAAAATGCTCACCATAGTCTTTAGGTTTATGAATTAAATCCAATTTTTGATTATTCTTTATTGCAGACATTGCTGCCAGTGTATCTGCATCATTTAAAGTTAAGTATCTGATTGACTGTAGCCATGTATGCTGTATTTGATCCATTGATATACTATGATGATCTAAATAAACATATGGATGGTTCTTAAATTCTTCCACGATAGCTTTATGCTGTGGTTCGACATGCTTAAAAATCATTATCAGGTTTTCATTATAGCGCTGTAATAAATCACATTGTACATTTTCAAGTTGATTCATTTTAATTTCAGATGATAATTGAAATAATGCTTGTAAGCCATCATTATTTCTAGCTAGAACTACTGTTTCTATATAGTCTAAACCATTAGTTACATAAAGTGTCATCCCGAAAATAGGTTTAATGTTATGTGCTAAGCATGCATCATAAAATTGCGGATAGCCATACAACACATTGGTATCAGTCAACGCAATAGCACTAACATCTTCAGACACTGCTTTTTTAACAATATCTTCTATCTTTAAACTAGAGCTTAATAAATCATATGCCGAATGTATATTTAAATAAGCAACCACGGTTGTATGACTCCTTTCTTAGTTTAATTTTGTTCGCAAAGCTTGAGCTAAGTCATCAAATTGTTCCCACGTAGCAACTGAAACACCGCAAGCATTAGGATGTCCACCACCACCAAATTCATTAGCTATGTCATTAATGGCTATATGACCTTTTGAACGTAATCTACATCTAATTTCATTACCTTCATCGACGCCAAACATCCAAATTTTTAAACCTTTAATATCGGCAATAGTGTTAACAAATTGAGAAGCTTCATTTGCTTTAATATCAAATTGCTCTAGTACTTGTTGTGTTATTTTCACTTGGCAAAAACCATCATCCATTAATTCAAAATGTTGTAATACATATCCTTGGAATGGTAGCATTTTAGGATCTTTTTCCATCATTTTATTTAATTCTGCATTGTGATCAAAATCTTGAGCAATAAGTTTACCGGCAACATCCATTGTATGCTCAGTTGTATTATTAAATAGGAAACGACCCGTATCTCCAACAATTCCTAAATAAAGTACTCTAGCAATATCTTTATTAATAAGAGACGTATCATTAAAATGATTAATAAAATCAAATATAATTTCACTTGTTGATGATGCAGAAGTATTTACAAAATTAATATCACCATACGGATCAGTTTCAGGATGATGATCAATTTTTATTAATTGTTGTCCTAAATTAAAACGACTATCATCAATACGTGGTGCATTTGCTGTGTCACACACGATAACTAAAGCATCTTCATAAGTTGCATCATTTACGTCATCTAAGTCACCGATAAAAGCTAAAGAAGGTTCCCCATTACCTACAGCATATATATCTTTATGTGGAAATTTCTGTTGTAAGTAATATTTCAAACCAAGTTGTGAACCGTAAGCATCAGGATCGGGCCTAACGTGTCTATGGATGATTATCGTATCAGCTTGTTCAATTTGTTCCATTATATTATTCATTGTCTTTATCATAATATTTCCCCCTTTTAGAGCTAGTTAGATTTTTAATCTATACTAGCTCTTATGCAGTTGTACGTTAGTAACAACTGTATTCCTTTTATCTTACTATTTTAATAGTTAGAAGCTCTTATGCAGTTGTACACCTGTATGACTGTATTCCTTTTAACTTTTTAATCTATACTAGCACCCCAACTTGCATATTTTTGTAAAAATTCTCCAAGTAGAATTTTAGATGTTGGGGCCCCTAGAGCCTGGGACAAAATGTATTTTGCACTTAAAATTAAGTATTTGGCAGTAACTGTCTGATTTTCAAAAAGTTGATAAATCAACATTTTGAAAACCTAGTCAGTCTTGCCGGGGTGGGATTACGAAATAAATTTTATATGAAATTTATTTCTGTCCCACTCCCTCCTTTTATCTTACTATTTTAATAGTTATAAACTTCTCATTATATCGCATCTTTACAGTTCATCAAACATTTGACATATTACAAGTGCACTGGCCACTTTTTCTTTGTCACTTATCATAGTAACTTCAATCTTAGCAAAATTACGCCCTAAATCTAGTATGTCATAATCAACAGTAATATATGACTCAATCGGCACAGTTTTAATATAAACAATGTTCAAATTTTCTATCATTATATTACCTTTTTTATATTTACGCATTTCATACTGTATGGTTTCTTCAATGATACTTACAAAAGCACCTTTACTCAAAGTACCATAATAATTAATAAATAATGGTGAAACTTCAACAGTAATTTTATCTTGATTCATCGTAATATATTTAGCTATTTGATCATTGATTGTGTCACCCATTTGAGGTTGACGTCCTATTACTTGTAATGATTTCAAAACATCTTGTCGATTAATGACACCAATCGTTTTATTATTACTTGCCACTACCGGTATCAATTCTATACCTTCCCAAATCATCATATGTGCACAACTAGCTACAGTACTCGAAGCTGTAACACAGATTGGGTTTTTAGTCATAATTGAACCAATTTCATCATTATCTTCGGTATTAATTATTTCTCTACTTGTAACAATGCCAACTAACTTATATGTTTCATTAACTACCGGGAATCTAGTGTGTCCTGTTTCATTGGCAATTCTTTTATAATCTTCAATTTTCATACTATCAAATAACACGGATAAATGATCAAGAGGCGTCATGATATCTTGTACAATCAAAATATCTTTCCGTATTTTTTGATCAAATAAGGCTTTATTAATAATATTAGCTACTAAAAATGTGTCATCACTTGATGAAATAACCGGTAATGCTTTGGCATTAGCATATTCTATGACTTTATTTGATGGTTTAAAACCACCTGTGATAAGAATTGCAGTTTCTCTTTTCAATGCTTCAAATTGCACATCATCTCTATTACCAACAATTAATAAAGTATTATCGCCAATATATTTCATAATATCTTTGATTTCCATTGCCCCAATAGCAAATTTCGACACAGTTTTAGTTATGCCCTTATGACCACCTAAAATTTGACCATCGATAATATTAACAATTTCATTAAACGTTAAATGTTCAATTTCAGATCGATTACGTTTTTCGATTCTTACAGTTCCAACACGATCAATAGTTGCAACCATACCGATTTTATCAGCATCTTTAATTGCACGATATGCAGTTCCTTCCGACACATTTAAAAATTTGGCAATTTTACGCACTGATATTTTAGAGCCAATAGAAAGTGATTCAATATAATCTAAAATTTGTTCATGTTTTGTCATGATATACCTCGTCTTTTCAAACACTAATAGATATATTATAACTTTATTTTTAATAAAAAGCATTGAACAAAAACTGATAATTAACTAGCAGTAGTATTTTATATTTTAAATAAAAGTGTGTTTATTAAACATTTCAAAAAAGATATATTTTAAATGGAAAAATCTACTATTATTTATTAGAATAGAAGTGAGGAGGGATGTACCGATGTATAAAAATATATTACTTGGTGTAGACACTCAACTAAAAAATGAAAAAGCCTTAAAAGAAGTGTCTAAATTAGCTGGCGAAGGTACAGTTGTAACTATTTTAAATGCTATTAATGAGCAAGACGCACAAGCTTCAATTAAAGCAGGTGTTCATTTAAACAAATTAACAGATGAACGAAGCACACGTTTAGAAAAAACGCGTAAAACACTTGAAGATTATGGTATTGATTATGACCAAATCATTGTAAGAGGAAACGCTAAAGAAGAATTACTAAAACATGCCAATAGTGGTAAATATGAAATTGTTGTGCTTAGTAACCGTAAAGCTGAAGATAAGAAAAAATTTGTTCTTGGTAGTGTCAGCCATAAAGTAGCAAAACGTGCAACAATCCCTGTGCTGATCGTTAAATAATATTTTAATGATAGATTCGAAGCGGTTTTTAAGCATCATTTACATTGTCAAACTCATCTATAAATCTAATAAATTGATAGTGCAGTTTATCTATTTGATAACCATTCGATTAAAACCAGCATTAAAAATAACGCGTTAGATATCACGTTACAAACACGATAATCTAACGCGTTTTTATATTAAAATTTAACTTCTTCACCTGGTTGCAACACTTGTACTTCCCCAACTGTAACTGCATCTTTAAATTGTTGCGGATCCTGTTCAATAATTGGGAATGTATTGTAATGTACAGGAACAGAAATTTTTGGTTTGATAAATTCATTGATAGCATAACTTGCATCATCAATTCCCATCGTAAAATTATCACCAATTGGAACGAAGCATACATCTACTGGATGACGTCTAGCAATCAGTGACATATCGCTAAATAGTCCAGTATCACCAGTATGATAAATTGTTTTTCCTTCTGCTTCAATAATGACACCCATAGGCATACCTAGATATACCGGGATACCATCTTCATGAGTGAAACTAGAACTATGAAATGCTTGAACATATTTAACACTACCGAAATCTAAATTAGCTTTACCACCAATATTCATACCTCTAACATCTTTAACACCATGATATGTTGTTAAATAATCAGCTAGTTCTGCACTACCAATAACAGTAGCATGATTTCTATTAGCTAATTCAACCACATCACCAAAGTGATCAGCATGTCCATGAGTAAGAATAATATAATCTACATCTAATGTTGATGCATCTAAATCTGATTGTTCATTACCTGTAATAAATGGATCGACGATAACCTTTTTACCATTTGCTTCAAAATATATTACCGATTGACCATGAAATGAAAGTTTCATTAAAATAGCCCTCCTATTTAATTTCTAATAATTTTAATATACCCTACTATAAACCAATTATAACAAATAAAATTTCTTTCTAACGATACTATGTCAAATTCTGAATTCGAAGACATTCTACTTTATATTATAAAATGCTAAAATGAAGTTAACTAATACAAGTATTGGAGTGTTAATTTAATGGCAAACATACAAAAAGTAATTGAAGCATTAAAAGAACAACAAGCAGATGCAGCATGGATTACGACACCGTTAAATATTTTTTATTTCACTGGATATAGAAGCGAGCCTCACGAAAGATTATTTGCTTTGTTAATTAAGCAAGATGGTTCACAAGTTTTATTTTGTCCAAAAATGGAAGTTGAAGAAGTTAAAGCATCTCCATTTAAGGGTGAAATTATTGGCTATTTAGATACTGAAAATCCATTTTCTTTATATCCTGCTACTTTCAACAAGTTACTTATCGAAAGTGAACATTTAACTGTAGCTCGCCAACGTCAATTAACAGAGGGATTTAATACAACTCATTTTAATGATATTGATTTAACTATTAAACATTTACGCAACATTAAATCTAATGATGAAATTGCTAAAATTAAAAGAGCAGCTGAATTGGCTGATAAATGTATTGACATTGGTGTAGCTTATTTAAAAGAAGGTATTTCAGAGCGTGAGGTTGTCAATCATATCGAACAAACCATCAAACAATATGGTGTTAATGAAATGAGTTTTGACACGATGGTATTATTCGGAGATCATGCAAGCTCTCCTCATGGTACACCAGGTAACAGAAAGTTAAAAAACAATGAATATGTATTATTTGATTTAGGTGTTATTTATGAACATTATTGTAGTGATATGACTCGCACCGTTGCCTTTGGTACGCCAAATCAAGAGGCACAGGATATTTATCAAATTGTTTTAGAAGCGGAAACGTCAGCTATTGAAGCAATCAAACCAAGTGTACCATTACAACATATCGATAAAATCGCACGAGATATTATTAGTAATGCTGGATATGGTGATTATTTCCCTCATCGTTTAGGACATGGCTTAGGATTAGAGGAACATGAATATCAAGATGTATCTAGTAGTAATAGTAATCTACTTGAAGCTGGAATGGTCATTACTATTGAACCAGGTATTTATGTACCACAAGTTGCAGGAGTGAGAATTGAAGATGATATTTTAGTTACAGAAAACGGCTATGAAGTCTTAACCCATTACAAGAAATAAAATAATAATAAAAGAACCTCTCATCATCAACTATCTGTTTGAGAGGTTCTTTAGTTATATAAAAATATAGTTAAGACAATATTACATTAAAGTATATCTTTTCACTATTAGCAAGTTTAAACATCCTATGATTCAAGTGCATCTTCTACTGGTTGATATGGTAAATCAAATGCTTGTGCAACACCTTTATTAGTTACATGACCTTTATACGTATTTAAACCTAAAGATAATGGTTGGTTAGATTTAAATGCTTCTCTATAGCCTTTATTAGCTAACATTAATGCATAAGGTAAAGTAGCATTATTCAATGCAATTGTTGAAGTACGAGGCACTGCTCCAGGCATATTGGCAACAGCATAATGAACAACACCATGTTTAATATAAGTTGGATCATCATGTGTCGTAATTTTATCTGTTGTTTCAAAAATACCACCTTGGTCAATAGCAATATCGATAACTACAGAACCATTTTTCATTTGTTTAATCATCTCTTCAGTAACGAGTCTTGGTGCTTTAGCGCCAGGAATTAACACTGCCCCAATGACTAAGTCACTTTGTTTAACAGATTGTTCTATATTTAATGGATTAGACATTATTGTATGAACACGACCATCAAATAAATCATCTAATTGTTGTAAACGTTTTGGATTAACGTCTAAAATAGTAACATCCGCACCTAAACCAAGCGCAATTTTAGCTGCATTTGTACCTGCTTGTCCACCACCAATGATAGTTACTTTACCTTTAGGTACTCCAGGTACACCACCTAGTAAAATACCCATACCACCATTTAATTTTTGTAAAAATTCTGCGCCTACTTGAGCAGACATACGACCAGCTACTTCACTCATTGGTGATAGTAATGGTAATGATCGATCAGGCAATTGTACTGTCTCGTATGCAATACTAATAACCTTGCTATCGATTAAAGCTTGTGTTAATTTTTCTTCATTAGCTAAATGTAGATAAGTAAAGAGTACTAAACCTTCTTTAAAATATTTATATTCTGATTCAAGTGGTTCTTTCACTTTGATAACCATATCTACATCCCATACTTTTGCTTGTTCAGCAATAATTTCTGCACCGGCTTCTTTGTAATCTATATCTTCAAAGAATGAACCAGCACCCGCGTTTGTTTCTACCAATACAGTATGTCCACTTTCAACTAACGCATGAACACCACTAGGTGATAAACCAACACGGTTTTCATTATTTTTTATCTCCTTAGGTATACCAATTTTCATTACATCCACCTCCATATTCATCTTAACGCGAACTATATGAAAGCGCAATCAAATTTACACAAAATTGTAATTGTTATTTCTCTAATTTTTCGGAAAATTATGTTAAAATAGAATTAAGAAAGAACAAGGAGGCACTTACTATGATTACTTACAAAAATATTTTAATCGCAGTTGATGGTTCACATGAAGCAGAATGGGCATTTAACCGTGCTGTTGGCGTTGCAAAACGTAATGATGCGAAATTAACAATTGTGAATGTTATTGATTCAAGAACTTATTCATCATATGAGGTTTATGATGCTCAATTCACTGAAAAATCTAAACACTTTGCAGAAGAATTATTACATGGCTATAAAGAAGTAGCCACTAATGCAGGTGTGAAAGATGTTGAAACTCGACTAGAATTTGGTTCTCCTAAATCTATTATTCCTAAAAAACTTGCTCATGAAATTAATGCAGATTTAATTATGAGTGGTACTTCTGGTTTAAATGCTGTAGAAAGATTTATCGTTGGCTCAGTATCTGAAGCTATTGTACGTCATGCACCATGTGATGTATTAGTCGTTCGTACAGAAGAATTACCAGCTGACTTCCAACCACAAGTTGCTACAACTCAATTACGTGAGAAATATCAAAATTAATCATTTATAATCATTAAATACATTCCGTAGTAGTTTTTAAACTACTACGGATACTTTATTTTGTATCAACAAAAGCTCTAACGTGTTAAACCAACCACGTTAGAGCTTTTCTACTTCAACTTATATTATCGTTGATATTTAATTATTTTAAGTTTCCGAAAGTTATAACATCACGTGCAATCATACTTTCTTCATCAGTTGGTATAACAATAACTTTAACTGGTGAATGTGGATAGTTAATAAAGCCTTCTTTACCACGTAACTTTTCATTTTTCTTAGGATCCCAGTATACACCCATGAATTCAAGTCCTTCTAAAACTTTAGCACGAATTTCTACTGAGTTTTCACCAATTCCAGCAGTAAAGACGATAACATCAACACCATGCATTCTTGCTGCATAAGAACCAATATATTTATGGATTTTAGAAGCAAAGACATCTAGTGCCATTTGAGAACGTTCTTTACCATTTGAAGCTTCTTCAGATAAATCACGTAAGTCACTTGAAGTGCCAGAAAGTCCTAATAAACCAGACTCTTTATTTAATATTTCTAATACTTGTTCAGCAGTCTTACCTGTTTTTTCCATAATAAATGGAATTAAAGCTGGGTCAATATTACCTGAACGTGTACCCATAGTTACACCTGCAAGTGGTGTGAAGCCCATTGATGTATCAATTGACTCTCCACCATCAATCGCTGCAATTGAAGCACCATTACCAATATGACAAGAAATAATACGTAAATCTTCAATAGGTTTATCTAGGATCTCAGCTGCTCTTTGTGATACAAATTTGTGACTTGTACCATGGAAGCCATATTTACGGATACCATAATCTTTATAATAATGATATGGCAAGCTATATAAATATGCTTTCTCAGGCATCGTTTGATGGAATGCAGTGTCAAAGACAGCTACATGTGGAATATTTGGTAATAATTTACGGAAAGCACGAATTCCCATTAAGTTTGCTGGGTTGTGTAAAGGTGCTAATTCACTTAATTCTTCAATTTCTTTTTCAACTTCATCAGTGATTTTGACAGATTCAGGGAATTTTTCACCACCATGTACAACACGGTGTCCAGTACCATCGATATCATTAATATCGTTAATAATATTATGTTCCTTAAACGCTTCTAACATAATATCAACTGCTTCAACATGATCATTAATATCTTTAATTGTTGTTTCTTTTTCACCATTCACTTCAATTGTAAAAATTGAATCTTTTAATCCAATTCTTTCCACTAGTCCTTTAGTTACTAATTCCTCTTCAGGCATTCTTATCAATTGAAACTTTAATGATGAACTACCAGCGTTGATAGCCAAGATTAATTTTGACATAAATATTGTCCTCCATCGTTTGCTTATTTATACTATTTCATTTCCCATTTTATCATTCAAACAGTTTTATGACTATACTATTACAGATTAATTTTTAGGATGATTTGTGTCCATCCAATGATTTAATTCAGTTATAAATCCTTGGAATTGTGTTGGATTTTTAAAATCTGGAATATTAGCTAATAAGACTTCGACTGGCTTTGTTTCGCCTGATTTTTTCTTTTGCAAAATTAATATAGATTTTCTAGCTTGTTCACTTTTAAATAATGTGGGTGGTAAATTTAAAAATGCTTGCATTTCTGTTTCTGTTGCAATATATTTTTCAAGCTGTTTTACATGTTCACCATTAAAAATATTACTTGGTACAATTAAAAAAGCATATCCTTTTTCTGTTAACACATTTACTGCTTGTTCCAGTAATAAATAATGGGAATAACTATGACCTTCTGAAAAACCTAAATTAAATTCATTACTACGTTCATCTATTGGATAATAACCAACCGGAAAATCTCCTACTACTACATCTGCCCCTTCTAGAGGTAAAGGCATCATAGCATCTTGAGGATAGACATCAAATGGTATCTCTAAAAAGTTAGCTAAATGTACACTAACTCTTGATAATACTGGATCTACTTCAATTAAATGATGCATAATAGCAATTTCAGGTAGTACTTCTTTTACAGTTGCACTTAAATGTCCTGCGCCACTAGCTAAGTCAACCATATGTAGTTCTTGTTGATCTTGCATAAAACGTTCTACTAAAAATCCTAAAATTAAGCCAATAGAATCAGGCGTAATTTGATGATTTGCTTGTATCTTTTCTTCTTGCATTAAACTTAAATATGCAAATTGAAACGCTTTTCTACGATCTTGTAATGTTGCTTGCTCTAATAATTGTCTATCATTAGTATAAATGTGTTCCATTGCCAACCCGAGATTTTCAATAAAACTTTGTCCGTTCTCATTGTTTAACGCTTTAGCCTTTTCATCTAAAGTATGAAATAAGCGTTCCATAACCGTTTGTTCTTCAGTCATTATTTAATTCCTTTCTAATAAAAAATGTCCATAAGTTTCTAGCAATCATAGATAAATATAATCTATTACAATGCTGTAAACAACTATGGACACTTATTGTATAAATAATCTTAAAATTTAAATATTTTTATATGCAGTTAAAGCAGATTCAAAGTCTGGGAAATCTGTTCCTTCACTAACAATCTCTTTATAAACTACTTTATTGTCAGCATCTAAGACGAATACTGAACGTGCTAATAATCGTAATTCTTCCATAACGACGCCAAAGTTTTCACCAAAAGATAAGTCACGGTGATCACTTAAAGTAATAACATTATCTAAACCATTAGAAGCACACCATCTTTTTTGTGCAAATGGTAAGTCAGCAGAAATTGTTAATACAACGCCATCTTCTTTTGAAGCTTCTTCATTAAATTTACGTGTTTGTTGGTCACAAACCCCTGTATCAATTGAAGGTACAACACTGATTAATTTCTTTTTACCTGCATAATCAGCTAATGTTACTTGATTCAAATCGTTATCTAATACAGTAAAATCTGGAGCGAAATCTCCTTCATTAACTTGTTGTCCAACTAATTGTATTGGTCCACCTTTAAATGTTATTTCAGTCATTATTTTGACCTCCTAGTAGTAGTTTCTATACATATCATACGTAATTAATTGCACAATTACAATTTCCAAGCATTAAATTGAATATTTTTCTAATGATGTACGATTTGTTGAAGATAATCATATATATTTTTAAGTATTAAAATAGCTGTAATCACTATAAATAATACTTTAATATAACCGACACCTTGTTTAATGGCGAATTGTGCACCGACATATGAACCAACAATCATGCTAGCCGCCATAATAAAACCATAAACATAATTTACTTGACCTAATGTCATGAACAAAACTAAAGCACCAAGATTTGAAGCAAAGTTTAATACTTTGGCATTACCAGCAGCACTTAAAAAATCAAAGCCAAATAATAACAAAACGAACAGCATAAACGAACCCGTACCACCACCAACGAACCCATCATAAAAACCGATAACAACAAATAACGCAGCAAATATTATTGCCTTAGCTATTGTAAAATGTGTAAAAGTTCGCACACTTCCCCAATCTTTTTTTAAAATTGTAAAAATAAATACAGATGTTAATGCAATAATAATCAATGGTTTAAGTACTTGTGATGGGATTATTGTTGCTACAAAAGCCCCAAGCGACGATGCTAAAAAGACGAATATAAAAAGTTTACTTACTACTTTTAAATCGACTTTTCCTGAACGGATAAATCGTAACGCACTTGTGAATGAGCCAAATGAACTGGCTAGTTTATTCGTTCCTAATGCTACAGATGGTGGTAAACCAATTGCTAACAATGCTGGTGTCGAAATCAATCCGCCACCACCTACTACTGAATCAATAAATGCTGCTATAAAACCAAACACAATAATAATCAAAATAATAGTTAAACTTAAATCCATATGCAACATACCCCTTTGTATTTATTGGATTTATGAAGCTTTATTATAAGAAATCATTAATCAAATCGTCAGTTTGTTGTTGTTTTTCAGTTTTATAGTCACTTGAAATTGTTAAAGTTTCTATATTGTCGACAGCAGAATTGATCATATCTTCAAAATCAAATGTACTTTCGTATTGCACGACTTTGTCAAAATTAGGTTCCGTGACAGGATTTTTTGGAGTAAATATCGTACAACAATCTTCAAATGGTTGGATTGACGTTTCAAAAGTACCGATATCTTTTGATTTCACAATAATTTCTTCTTTGTCATAAGTTAATAATGGACGTAATACTGGTGTTGATGTCACACTATTGATTGCATACATACTTTGTAGTGTTTGACTTGCAACTTGACCAAGATTCTCACCATTTACAATGGCATATGCACCAATCTTATGAACTAATTTATCAGCGACACGCATCATCATACGTCTTGTAGATGTCATTGTATACCTAGGATGAACAACTTTATTTACCTGTTTTTGTAGTTCTGTGAAAGGAACGATGTGTAACTTAATAGGCCCTACACGTTCAGCTAAAATTCTTGTTAATTCAATGACTTTTTCTTTAGCTTGTTCACTCGTAAATGGTGGACTATGGAAATAAATTGCTTCGATTGTTACGCCACGTTTCATAACTTCAACACCTGCAACAGGCGAGTCTATACCACCTGATAACATTAATAATGTTTTTCCACCAGTGCCTACTGGTAGTCCACCAGCTCCTGCAACAACATCAACATACATATAAATAGCATCTAATCTTACTTCAACTTTTATTTCGTGATCTGGCTTTTTAACATTAACAGTTATATCATCGACATTTGATAATACTGCTCCACCAATTTCACGTTGGAGTTCATATGTATCCATTGGATAATTTTTATCTGCTCGTTTAACATCTATTTTAAATGTGCTATGTGCTTCAAATTGTTGTGCAAATGATACTGCTGCTTGATTAATCGTTTCAAGATCTTTGTCAATTTTAATGACAGGACTAATCGATTTAATTCCAAATATTTTAGATAAGCGTTGTATTATTTCATCAATATCCGCATGCGCTTGTAATTCTATATACATACGATCTCTTTTACCTTTTACTAAAAAACCATCAAGTCCTTTTAATGATCGATGAACATTATCACGCAATTGATTAACAAATTTTTTACGATTAGAACCTTTTAACGTCAGTTCCCCATATCTCACTAATAAGTGATCATATTTCATTATTTTAGCAACTCCTTAATTTCTTCATAGATTAATTTGAATTTTTCTTTAAAAATAGCTATGTCTTGTGAAGTTGTAGTCATTCCCATTGATAATCTAATACTGCCTTCAATTGCAAGATCAGAGATATTCATAGCCTTTAATACTTCATTTAATTTATGTCTTTTAGATGAGCAAGCACTGGTAGTGGAAATCATAATATCATGTTTAGAAAAAGCATTAACAAGCACTTCTCCTTTAACCCCTGGAAAACTCACATTTAAAATATATGGTGAACCATCTTCGGCTGAGTTGATATAGACACCTTGATAATTGGTTAAAAATTGACGTAATTCTTGATTAAAACGACTTATCTTTGCATATAATTGATCTACGTTATTTATAGCTTCTTTCATCGCTTTAACCATGGCAATATCAATTGGTAAATTTACAGTGCCACTTCTAACATTATATTCTTGACCACCACCATGAATGATTGGTTCTATATTTTGTACATGATTAATTAATAATAAGCCTTGCCCTTTTAAACCATTAAATTTATGACCACTGAAACTTAAACTATCAATATTATCATATGTCATTGGAATTTTTCCGAAAGCTTGGACTGCATCAACATGAAAATGTGCTTTAGGATAATCTTTGACTATGTCAGCAATTTGCTTAATAGGTTGAATTTGGCCTGTGATATTATTAGCATACATACATGTAACTAAACCAACTTTTTCTGTCATCAATGACTTTAAATGTTCAAGATTAATTTTGCCATCTTTATTAACATCTACTAATTTCAAAATAAACCCATGTTGTTCAGCTAAATTTCTCACAACTTCTAATACAGATGGATGCTCAATGACGGATGTTATAATCTCATTTGCAGTATCTTTTTTGCGGTAAGCTATTCCTTTAAGTGCTATATTATTAGATTCTGTTGCTCCACTCGTAAATACTACATCATAATTCATATTCGATTTAATCATAATTTTAATTTGCTGTTTTGCTTGTTGCAATAATTGTTCTGCTTGTAATCCAGCTTTATGTGGACTATTAGGATTAAAATACATTGTTTGATTTACTTTGACAAAAGACTCTAAAACTTCTGGTAAAGCTTTTGTCGTTGCAGCATTATCTAGGTATATCAAATTAAACACTTCTCTTTCATTTTTCAGCCAATATTAAAAAGTTTTTACTCAAGCATTATACTATTATCACATAAAAAATAAAGGCTATTGCAATATTTCATTATATTTTATTATTAAAGGTTCTCTATTTTTTTAAGACTGATAAATTAAAAATGAATAATTTTAAAACGAAAATTAATTTGAAGCCGAGACTCCTGAGGGAGCAGTGCTAGTCGAAGACCCGGGCCCCAACAAAAAGAAACTAATCATTTAGTTTCAACGGACAATGCAAGTTGGGGAGGCTGAGACAGCACCCTAGGAAGGGACCCAACACAGAAAAACTGGTTATCCAGTTTTTTCATGCAATGCAGGTTGGGCATAGCGAAGCTTGAAAATTTAATTATGTATCAGTCCAATTTGTTAGAGAACCTTATTAAATATCCAAATAGGATATAATAGTTTAAAAATAAAAACAAAAAGACCTAGGACTTATGTGTATTCACATTAATAGTCTTAGGTCTTATCTGTAGTCAACGATTATCCTTTGATGACTTCTTCTTCAATATGTTTAGTTATGCCTGGTTCAACACTTTCGAGTGCTTGTTCAGAAATTTCGATTGAACGTTTATAACGATTATTTTTAAATAAACGTTCTGCTTCATTTAAACTTTTATCTACACTGTTATAATCTTTTCGATATCTATTACCATATTGAATCAATTTCTCAGCGTAAACAGCATTAACTAATACATCATTTGCTTCATCTTCAAACGTATTCATTTGGATAACAATTTTTGAAACTTTATCTTTTAATTGTTTGACGTGAATTGGTCTTTCACTAAATTGTTCATTTACTTCACGTACTTCATGATCTATTTCATTTTTCATAATAATAAAACGTTCTGGAACACTTGTTAAATTTGATGCTAATAAGCGACGATATACTTCTTCTTTTTTAGATTGTACTCGAAGTAAGTTATCTTCTGCTTCTGCTTCATCTTCTCTAAGTTGGATGAGGTGATTTTGCAGTTTTTCTTGTTTGTCGTTAATGACTGTAACATGATCTTCTAAATATTGCAGATTATCTTGAACTTCGCTATAACGTACTGCTGATTTTGACATTTCTTTTAAAATGTCATCGTATACAGAAATTAGACTTTGTATTTCATTTTCAAATTGACGAACACTTTGGGCATCTGATTCATTAATGTAGTAATTTGCACGTACATATTCAATTTCAGTTTGCAAAGTGTAGTTCATGTCTTTTGCTTTGAACAAGTTATCTGTAATGATATCTTTAGTTTCTTCCACTTCATTTTTGGCTTTAACTTCATGCTCAATTAAATCGTACATTTCATCTAACTTATCATTAATATTTGCCAGTTTATCATTTGCTTCATCTAGTTCTAAACGACTAATTAATGGTTCAACAAAACTTAACTCAGTTTTTAAGCTTTGTAATGTACTATCTACTTTAACATGATCTAAGTCATAACCTTCGACTTTCAAATCACGACAGCCATATTTTAAATCTTGAAATTGACCAGGTAACTCTTTTTGAGTTTCTCTAATAAGTTCTGGTATTTCTTCCATGTAAGACTTTAATTGTTCCATTTGCTCATGTAGTGCTGAAATATGATTATGCGCTTGAACATAGTTACCATCAGCTTTCAATATTTCATATTGTTCAAGTTGTGGTTCAAAACGTTCGATTTCTGACTCTAGTAATGATGCAGCCTCACCAAATTGATGACGATTAGCAAGTACATCACGCTTCATCTCGCGGTAATCAACCTTACATTTATCATAAAGTCCGTCGTTGTCTTTATACAATGCAACAATTTCATTAACTTGATGCTGTTGTTGCTCATAATTTTGTTCATATTGATCCATTAATTCATTGGCATCATCTATTTCATTTTGTGATGCACTGAAATTAAATTTATCTAATAACGTCTCAGCATTATGAATCTTTTCTTCTACAGGAGCTAAATATTTGTTTGCACTTTCTAAGTTGTCCTTTTTCATTACTTCATATTTTGTTTTTGTTTCACCTTTTAAATTTAACTTAGATAATTGCGCAAGATTTTGATCAAAAGGTAATGTTTCTACTTCTTTTTTACGCTCAATTGCTTTTTCAATTACTTGTCGCTTAGTGGAACGTATATAAAACAATACGCCGACAGCAATTAAGATAATCACAATGATTGCTAAAATGATATATAACACCATATGCTTCTCCTCCTATTTTATCATTATTATTATAACGTAATTTTAACTAAGGATAAATTATAAAATGAATTTATTGCCATAATATTTGAGAAACTTTATACTATTATAAAATTTATGAAAAAAAGAGGGTTTAATATGGCGACATTTCAAACAACAAATTATGACTTATTAAAAAAACAAACAGCGAGTTTAATTGAAGATGAACATAACATGATTGCAATCTTAAGTAATATGTCTGCCCTATTAAATGATAATTTAGATCAAATTAATTGGGTAGGATTTTATTTAATAGACAATGGTGAACTCATCCTAGGACCTTTCCAAGGTCATCCGGCATGTGTTCATATTAAAATTGGTAGTGGCGTTTGTGGCACTGCAGTTGCCGAAAATCAAACACAAGTTGTTGCTGATGTAACACAATTTGAAGGACATATTGCCTGTGATGCAAATAGTCGTTCTGAAATTGTTATCCCTATTAGAGTTAACGATAAGGTGATTGGCGTACTTGATATTGACGCACCTATCACAAATCGCTTTAATAATGAAGATAAAATAAATTTAGAAAGTATTGTTAAACTTATTGAACAACAATTATAACTGACTGATAAAGCTAAATAGTGATAAAGTATTGACACTTTACAAGAAAATGTTACAATAATCTTTGTGTGAATTAACGAAAGTAGCAGTTGTATATTATTGAGCGCTATGTTGTTCCCAATGCGGACGTGTCACGTAACTGTCGCTATAAGGTGAAGACACATAAAACAATATATCTTAATAAGCATATAACACTCTTTTTTGTTTATTCATAACAACAAAAAAGATTAAAGGAGGAGTCAAATTATGGCTCGATTCAGAGGTTCAAACTGGAAAAAATCTCGTCGTTTAGGTATCTCTTTAAGTGGTACTGGTAAAGAATTAGAAAAACGTCCTTACGCACCAGGACAACATGGTCCTAACCAACGTAAAAAATTATCAGAATATGGTTTACAATTACGTGAAAAACAAAAATTACGTTACTTATATGGAATGACTGAAAGACAATTCCGTAATACATTTGACATCGCTGGTAAAAAATTCGGTGTACATGGTGAAAACTTCATGATTCTATTAGCAAGTCGTTTAGACGCTGTTGTATATTCATTAGGTTTAGCTCGTACTCGTCGTCAAGCGCGTCAATTAGTTAACCATGGTCATATCTTAGTAGATGGTAAACGTGTAGACATTCCATCTTATTCTGTTAAACCTGGTCAAACAATTTCAGTTCGTGAAAAATCACAAAAATTAAACATCATTGTTGAATCAGTTGAAATTAATAATTTCGTACCTGAATATTTAAACTTTGATGCAGACAGCTTAACTGGTACTTTCGTACGTTTACCAGAACGTAGCGAATTACCTGCTGAAATCAACGAACAATTAATCGTTGAGTACTACTCAAGATAATATGTTTGTACACATTCATACTCAATTGTATGGATTACAAAAACAGCATTGCCAACATGGCTTTGCTGTTTTTTTTAAAATGTCCCCCATGCGATATCATTCAAATCATGATATCACATGAGGGACATTTTTATTTTACTTATAATCTTATCATTTTATAACTTGAATATATCAAATGGTACATCTGTGATCAATCCATCAACACCATAGTTAATCATTTTTTGAGCAACTTTATTTTTATTCACAGTATAAGGTAAGACTTTCAATCCAACTTTATGAGCTTCTTTGATAAATTGCTTAGTCACTAACATATAATTAGGATTTGCATAAGTTGCATATTGAGCAATTTTAGCGAAATCAGGTCTTTTATACCAGTACTTCTTTTTACTACATAATACACCTAATTCATAAGGACAATTTATTTTATATAAACGTTCAATACTCTCAATATCAAACGATTGAATAATCACTCTATGTTCTGGAATGTTATGACGTTTTAATGTCTCTAATAATATCTTCTCGATATTAGGATATTGATTAGGTTTCTTTATTTCAATAAGTAATTGTTTTGAAAAATGTTTAGCTGTTTGTAACACTTCTTCCAATGTTGGTATAGTTTCATCTTGATAACTTATATCCTTATAACTACCAAAATCAAATGATTTAAGTTCCTCCAATGTATAATTTGTAATCAAACCTTTTCCATTAGAAGTTCGATCAAGTTTATCATCATGAATAATAACGAGTTGATTATCTTTAGTTAAATGAATATCAATTTCTAACATATCAATGTGGTGCATTAAAGCGGCTTTGTAGCCAACCATCGTATTTTCTGGATATGTATTTGGTAAACCACGATGAGCAACAATTTTAAATTCTTTATATGGCTTTGTTATTTTCATATAAGACACCTTTCTATGAATCTTAGAGAAATTATTCTAAACTTAAATTATCATAAACAACTCAGGAGGAAAAAGAATTTGGTTCAACACGACTTTAAAGTAACAACCATGTGGTCAGGTGGACGTAATCAAGTAGGTAAAGTAAATGGAGATATTTTAAGTGAGCATATATCTATACCTTCTTCACTAGGTGGCATTGGCAAAGGAACTAATCCTGACGAGATGTTAGTTGCAGCAGCATCATCTTGTTACATTATCTCCCTTGCAGCAACATTAGAACGCGCCAAATTTGAAAATGTAACGATTGAACTCGAGTCAATTGGTACTGCGACATTTATAAATGGTAAGTTTGCTATGAAAAGCATCAATCATTATCCAAAAATTCAAATTGATAACAAAGATTTCGAGCGCTTGACTAAAAAATTACCAAAATTGTTACAAATTGCAGACCAAAATTGCATGATTTCAAATTCAGTACGTAATAACGTTAAAATCAACATTTCACCTACTATTACAACTTAAAAATTCTTAAACAGAAATGTTATTTATAAAATTTGTATTTCTAAATGACTTTTCTGTTTATTTTTTCCCTTTTAAATTATCAGAAAATTTGCTAAAATAAAAAAATCTTATTTCTAGGAGGACTACCTATGCATTATCATCATTCTTTATTACTTACACCTGGCCCAACACCTGTTCCTGATCATATTATGAAAGAAATTCAATCTCCAATGGTCGGTCATCGTTCAAGTGACTTCGAAGAAATTGCTGAAGAGGCCTTTCATGGTCTTAAACCAATATTTGGAAGTCAAAACGATGTACTCATATTAACTTCTAGTGGTACGAGTGTGCTTGAAGCTAGCATGTTAAATATCGTTAATCCTGATGATCACTTCGTTATTATTGTTTCTGGTGCCTTTGGTAATCGTTTCAAACAAATTGCACAAACGTATTATAAAAATGTGCACATTTACGATGTTGAATGGGGTAAAGCCGTTAATGTTGAAGAATTTATATCTTATTTAAAATCTCTAAATGTAACAATCACTGCTGTCTTCAGTCAATTTTGTGAAACTTCAACTACCGTTTTGCACCCTATTCACGACTTAGGCAATGCTATTCATCACTTTAATAGTGACATATTTTTTGTCGTTGATGGTGTGAGTTGTATAGGGGCAGTTGATGTTGATTTAGCTAAAGATAAAATAGATGTATTAGTATCAGGAAGTCAAAAAGCCATCATGTTACCTCCTGGATTAGCTTTTGTTGCTTATAATCAACGTGCAAAAAACCGCTTCCAACAAGTGACAACACCACGCTTTTACTTAGATTTAAATAAATATATTACTTCTCAAGCAGCACACTCAACACCTTTTACACCAAATGTTGCTTTATTTAGAGGAGTGAATGCTTATGTGGAATCAGTTAAAACGGAAGGCTTTAATCATGTTATTGAGCGACACTACGCTATTAGAAATGCGTTACGTCAGGCTTTAAAAGCATTAAACTTGGACTTACTAGTAAACGACCATGATGCTTCACCTACTGTTACTGCTTTTATTCCTAAAGATAAAGAAGAAGTAAATCATATCAAAAACGAACTTAAACAACGTTTTAATATCACTATTGCTGGTGGTCAAGGTCATTTAAAAGGACATATTTTAAGAATTGGTCATATGGGACAAATTAGTCCATTTGACATATTATCAGTTGTAGCTGCATTAGAAATCATCCTATCTGATTACCGACAAGTTAACTTAATTGGACAAGGAACTGCAAAATTTACGGAGGTTATTCACAATGAAATTTAATGTTTTAGTTGCTGATCCAATTTCTCAAGAAGGTATTAAAAGTTTATTATCCCACGATCAATTTAACGTTGATATTAACACTGGTCTTAGTGAAGATGAGTTAATTACGATTATTCCAGATTATCATGCACTAATTGTACGTAGTCAAACTACTGTAACACCTAAAATTATCAATGCTGCTGATAATTTAAAAGTTATTGCACGCGCTGGTGTTGGCGTTGATAATATTGATATCGAAAGTGCAACTTTAAAAGGTATTTTAGTTATCAATGCACCAGATGGCAATACGATTTCAGCTACTGAACATTCTATGGCTATGCTGTTATCTATGGCTAGAAATATTCCTCAAGCACATCAATCATTAAAAAATAAAGAATGGAAACGAAATCAATTTAAAGGTACAGAACTTTATCATAAAACATTAGGTATTATTGGTGCTGGAAGAATTGGTTTAGGTGTTGCTAAAAGAGCCAAAAGCTTCGGTATGACTATATTAGCTTTTGATCCTTATTTAACAGAAGATAAAGCTAAACAATTAAATATCACGAAAGCTTCTATTGATGATATTGCACAACAAGCTGACTTTGTAACACTACATACACCACTTACACCTAAAACAAAAGGTCTTATAAATGATGATTTCTTTGCTCAAGCTAAACCTAATTTACAAATTATTAATGTTGCACGTGGCGGAATTATTGATGAGCAAGCATTAATACACGCACTTGATAAAGGACAAATAAGTCGTGCTGCTATTGATGTTTTTGAACATGAACCAGCTACTGATTCACCTTTGGTCAGCCACGATAAAATAATTGTCACGCCTCATTTAGGTGCGTCTACGATCGAAGCACAAGAAAAAGTAGCAGTATCTGTATCTAATGAAATTATAGATATTTTAATCAATGGTACTGTTACACATGCCGTTAATGCACCAAAAATGGATTTAAGTAGTGTTGATGATACGATTAAATCATTTATTGATTTGAGTCATACAGTTGGTGAATTAGCAATACAATTCCTTCATAATGCACCTAGTACTATTAAAATTACTTATGGTGGAGAAATCGCTACTATAGATAACAGTCTATTAACTAGAACAATTATTGCAAGTATTCTAAAAGAGGATTTAGGTTCTGAAGTTAATATTATCAATGCTTTATTATTATTAAATAAACAAGATGTAACCTATAATATAGAAAATAATAAGGCAGAAACAGGATTTAGCAATTATTTAGAAGTTGAATTGATTAATGATACAGATACTGTAAAAGTTGGTGCCTCAGTCTTTGCAGGTTTTGGACCTCGTATTGTACGTATTAATAATTTTTCTGTAGACTTGAAACCAAATCAATACCAAATTATTTCCTATCATAATGACATTCCAGGTATGGTTGGTAAAACTGGTGAATTATTAGGAAAACATCATATTAATATTGCCTCTATGACATTAGGTAGAACACAAGAAGGTGGCGATGCTTTGATGATTTTATCTGTTGATCAACCTGTCTCTCAACATATTATTGATGAACTTAAACAACTAGGTGATTATAATCAAATATTTACCACTGAATTAACTGCAGTGAACAAAAATTAACACGTTTTAACTGTAATCACTAAAAGTCTGTCATAAAAATTAAATTAAAACATACTAAGATTAGCCGTGAAGAAATCTATGACGATAGATTTTTTCACGGCTATTTTAATAGTTGTAGAGGTTGGAACAAAACATTTCACATTTAAATTTAAGCATTGTGCAGTAACAGTCTGTTTTGTAAAACTATTGATAAATCAACGTTTTACAAATCTAGTCAATCTTGCAAGGGTGAGATTACGAGCCTGGGACAAAATGTATTTTACACTTAAATTTAAGAATTTGGCAGTAACTGTCTGGTTTTCAAAACGTTGATAAATCACCATTTTGAAAACCTAGTCAGTCTTGCCGGGGTGGAAGGGACCCGTCATCAAAAATCCATGTGTGGATTTTACATTAATGTGCAAGACGGGCATCTACGAAATAAATTTTATATAAAATTTATTTCTGTCCCACTCCCTATCCACTCCCTTTAGCTATTTATAATAATATCTTACGGATATCTCCAATGTGATCAACGATATAATTTGCATTATGGTCCTCTAATTCTTTTCTAGCTTGTTGTCCTTTTAAACCAGTTAAAGTACCTATAAAGGTTGCACCAATCGCTTGAGCACTCAATAAATCTGCTAATGAATCTCCAACAATGTATACATCACTTGCAGCAACAATCTGATGCTGATGTTGAGCATATGCTTCATAATTCTGTTCTACATTCCCTTTTAATGCTGCAATATAACTAAATGGATTAGGCTTACCAAGTGGTCTATATTGTGGATATAATTCCTCAGCTGTTAAAACGTCACTCGCTGTTGCAATATGTCGCTTGTCAAAATAATTTAATAATCCTAAAGTTTCAAATGGCACAATAGTTTCTGTATAAGGTCTACCAGTAGCAATCCCTAATGAATACCCACTATTAATTAAATCTTCAAGTAATTGTTTTACTTCAGTAATTGGTCTTAAAATTACTTCTTGATATATAAAACCCTTTTTAAAATCTGTTTTACTAGCTTTTTGTTCAACTTCACTAAACAATGTCGTTCCTAAATACCACTCTTGATAAACTTCTTGTGCTAACACCCATAATTTTCCTTTTAAACTAAATAAATTAGTATGTTTAATATTTAAACGTTGTGCCGCAAACTGTTCTAAAGCTTGATATATATTACTTTTACCACTATGTACTTGGCTTAAAAACTGTAACGGTTGTTGATAATCAAGAACAGCATCATTGTTAAGCAATTGCCCTATGTGTTGAAGTGTATCATCATCAAAGTTGTGTTGTTCAATATAATAATCAATATCTTGTTGATTAAGTGTAGTTAATAGTTCAATAAAATGAATACTAAAAACAATAAATAACATATCCCAGTTAGAATTTAAACCTAATGATTTAAGTTTATTTAATATCGTATCATTTAAAAAAATTTGCTCTCTAATCTCTGTTATTTGTTGATTGGATATAGTTGCTAAATTTTGTGACTGCGCTAACCCTAAATATGCTTTATCCATCAATAATTCATAAACTGTCAATGCTGAAACATCAAAGCACCTTTCTTCACTTAAAAAGACCCCATCAACATCAAATAAAATCGTCGCCATATCTATTATCCACTCCATTTCTGAAAATTCAGATATAATTAATCATTGTACTATTAGCACTAAAAAAGCGCAAACCTATTCATATAGATTCGCGCTTCAAAATGCTTAACAACTCATAACAATTGAGCTCCCTAACAAATTGAACTGATACTTTAGATTGCCTCGTATCTCAACTTGCACATGATAGTGAAAATTCTGTTGACAAATTTTTCTATGATAGATCTCTATCTCATGAGTCTTAACTTCTGATTAGTTTATACTTACAATCTTTTCTACTTATATTCAAAAAGTCCTAAATAATAGAAATCTACTATTTTACAGTTTTTTCTCAAGTTCATCAGCTATTTGCTGTACGTGTGTACCAATGATGACTTGTGATGAGTGTTTACCACTTACTGTCACACCAACAGCTCCTGCACTTTTAATTTTTTGTTGATCTATCAAACTAGTATCTTTTAATTCTAAACGCAATCGTGTCGCACAATTTGTTAAATTAGTTATATTGTCACGACCACCCAAACCTTCTAAGATAATCATTGCATTATGATAATATTTTCCGTGCGTCGAATTCGTTTCACCTGTACCAACAGATTTATTATCAGTTGTTGGATCAGTTAACTCATTATCTCCACGACCTATAGTGTTTAAATTAAACACTTGAATAACAAATCTGAAAATAACGTAATACAAAATAAAGAACACTACACCTTGAACTAAAAGCATCAATGGATGATTAGCAACTGGATTAACTAATGATAAGACATAATCGATTAATCCAGCACTAAATGAAAATCCTGCTGTCCAATGGAAAAATGAAGCAATAAATAATGATAAACCAGTTAATAATGCATGAATAACGTACAAAACCGGCGCAACAAACATAAAGGCAAATTCAATAGGTTCTGTTACACCAACAAAAAATGCTGCTACAGCACTCGCTAAAAACCAACCATATACTTGCTTTTGTTGTGATGATTTAGCTGTATGATACATGGCAAGTGCAGCAGCTGGAACACCAAACATCATGATTGGGAAGAAACCTGCTTGATATCTACCAGTGATACCTTTAATAGCATCTTTACCACTTTGGAATTTACCAATGTCGTTAATACCAACTGTGTCAAACCAAAATACACTATTTAACGCATGATGTAATCCTGTTGGAATTAATAAACGATTGGTTACACCATATAAAAACGCACCTACTGAGCCCATACCTACAATCGACTCACCAAACCATACTATCCAAGAATATACAACTGGCCAAACAAAAAGTAATACTACAGCTAAAAACGTACAAAAGAATGCTGTTAAAATAGGTACGAGTCTTTTACCACTGAAAAATGATAATGCCAAAGGTAACTCTGTTTCACTAAATTTATTATATGTATATGCAGCAATTAAACCGATTATAATTCCTACAAAAACATTTGTATTATCCATTTTTTCAAAAGCCATATCAATGCTAGACATCTTCATGCCTAATAATGGCGCTAATTTTTTAGGTGATAAGACTACAGTTACAAGTAAAAATCCAAGCGTAGCCGCTAAAGCTACGGCACCATCATTCTTCTTAGACATCCCTATCGCTACACCAATTGCGAATAATATACCTAACTGTTCTAATATCGTTGTCCCTACTGTTGTGAAAAACGTAGCGATTAATGGTACAACATGTAAGGCATTTAATGTGTTACCAATACCAGTTATAATAGCCGCTGCTGGCAATACTGCTACAGGTAACATTAAAGAGCGTCCTAAATTCTGAAAAAATTTATACATGATATCATTCCCCTTAAAAAAGGTAGCAATACATTGAACAGTATCATAACGACATGATTTGATAGATTAGTAAAACTTTACATTCATTACTATCAATATCATACGTTTAATACTCAAACAATTTTATTACTACCTAAAGATGTTAGTTATAAACTTTTAGCAATTTCGTTTAATTCTTGTTGTAACTTTGCAGTACGAGTTTCAATTTCTTTTGTAATATAATCGATACGTTCATTACGTTTTAAATCTTTTGGTAAATTAGTAAGATCAATTGGTTCACCAATATTAATCAATGCTTGCCCTGTAATTAGTCCATGAATTTTGTTAGGACCCACATAAGCAACCGGTAAGATTGGAGATTTACTCAACATAGCAATCGTTGCAGCCCCTCTCTTCAAAGGTGCACCTTCAGCTGAAGTACGATGACCTGTTGGGAAAATACCAACTGTCTTATGCTCTTTTAATAAATTAATTGGACGTTTTAATGTGCTAGGACCTGGATTCTCCCTATCAACAGGAAAAGCATTTAATGATGTTAAAAACTGTCCAATCCATTTGTTATTAAATAATTCTTTTTTTGCCATATAATGGATTTGATTAGGATATAATGCCATACCTAACATAATCACTTCGTTATAACTTTCATGTGTACAAGTTACAACATATTTACTATCTTGTGGAATATTATCTTTCCCAATAACATACAATGATTTCGATAATTTCACTAAAATAAAATTTAAAATATTACTCACAAACGAATACATAGTGACACCTACTTAACTTATTTGTATATAACATCTAAATTTTATCATTATCTTTTTAGTTGAACAAGATAGGATCATTATACTTCTAAAGTAGTATAGTGTATTACTAGCATAAATTTAAAAAAACATACATAATTAAAA
>NZ_PPQR01000053.1 GCF_002902085.1 Staphylococcus simiae | reverse complement strand
ACCTTAGAGTAAAAACTATCATATATTTATTATTATTATGATGGTAGCAGCATATATTTTAAGTTTTGTAGGCTTTACAGAATTAATTAATAAATTATATACAATTATGGGCTACGTAGGACTATTTATCGTAGTAGCTGTTATAAAAAAATATTTTAAACGTAAAAATGACGATAAAGAACATATTGCATAAATGTCTTGTTTATCAATACTTTACAATTGAATAACTTTGTTTTAACCTTAAAAGCAATCCATAACACAGTATATCAGTGGATTGCTTTTTATTGTTTTAAAATATTAGCAAACTAAAAAGCAAGAATAATTAGAGAGGTTAGCGTAATGAATAATAGAAAGAAATGGACGATCATTACAATATTAATTATTGCAATTATTTCATTGCTTTTGGTATTTAATTTAAAGCAACATTATGATCATATAGAAAAACAAGGACAGCTTAAGGAAAAAATTAGTGTTAATAATAAAAATGTGAATGTTTATCAAAATATTAGTTATGGTAAAACATTTCCTAACAGTAAATTGGATATTATAAAACCTGCTGATATAGCACAAGACAGTAAATTACCTGTCATATTTTGGATGCATGGTGGTGGTTACATTGCTGGTGACAAACAATATAAAAATCCATTACTAGCCAAAATAGCTGAACAAGGCTATATCGTAGTTAATATTAATTATGCTTTAGCACCTCAATATAAATATCCAACACCACTTATACAAATGAATCAAGCGATTGATTTTATTAAAGAAAACAAATTAGAACTTCCCATTGACTTTGATCAAGTTATCATTGGGGGAGATTCAGCTGGAGCACAGTTAGCAAGTCAGTACACTGCAATACAAACAAATAATAGCTTAAGAAAGCAAATGGATTTTCCTCAACAATTTGAACCATCGAATATTAAAGGAGCGATTCTTTTTGGTGGTTTTTATAATATGCAGACAGTTAGAAAAACCGAATTTCCTAGAATAGCTTTATTTATGAAAAGTTATACTGGTCAAAATGATTGGGAACATAGTTTTAAAAATATCTCACAAATGTCAACGGTAAAACAGGCAACGCGAGATTACCCACCAACATATTTATCAGTAGGTGATATCGATCCATTTGCCAGCCAAAACCAAGAATTTAGTGATAAATTGAAAGAAGAGGGTGTTCCTGTCGATACATTATTTTACGATGGTTCACACCATCTGCATCATCAATATCAATTTCATTTAAATAAACCAGAGTCCAAAGAAAATATCAAAGATGTACTATCATTTTTAAGTCATAACACAACTTCCTCTGGTGTAGAGTTAAACGATCAACATCATTCAAACACTACTAATAACGAAGTGTCTTTATATCCATTTGATTAAAATATGGATAACCATATTATCAATATAATTAACTAGCCAAACAGTCATTTGTTGTGGCTAGTTTTTTAGATTAATTAAAAGTATGCTCAAGAATATCTTTGGAAGAAAATATAGTATAAATTAAAATTTTGAACTAATGATGCTATAATTATGACAATACTTAATAGTTTATTTGCACATTTGGAATAAATTCACACTTATAGATTCAAATATGGATTGGAGGAGAAATGATGACAAGATTATCCTTAAAACCATTTAAAAATAAGTTGGTCATGGTCACTGGTAGAGTCGAAAAGGTATATTATAAAAATATATTGGATAAAGATCATACAATGAAAGAAAATGTCAAAATTTTATTAAAGGAAGTAAAAATTTCAGGAATAGATATAGACCATATATGGTTGCTTGAAAGAAACAAACAATATGACATTGCGCATGAGTTAATTAACCAACGTGTAAAATTCAAAGCACTTGTGGAACCGTATTATAAAGTTAATAAGCAAAATAATTTATTTGTACAAGATTATGGAATTAAGCGTAAAAGTAGGTTGATATCAGAAAAATATTATATGTCACAATTTCAATTTAACTGTAGAGAGAAAAAACTTTTATCCAATATCGATTTCAACATAGAAGATTTTTTATATTGATGTTAAAACTACATATTTTTACACAGTAATACGAGTACTATTAAACTAAATAAACATCATTTAAGTTATTATTAAAAGACATGACAAAATGGTCATACTTTCATAACTTGAAAAGAAAAGCTATACAAGAGAATAGGAAACGTTGTTCTGATTAGAAATATATAATAATGTGATAAAATACAATACATATTAAGCTAAACTATTTTAGCCATCATATATTCATTGTAGTATTTGCCATTAATAAATAAAGTATCTTGTAAAACTCCTTCAATTTGAAAATCAGAACTTTTAAATAAGTTTAGTGCAGATTGATTATCTATAGGAACGGTTGCCTCAAGTCGATGGATATGATTATTTAAAGACCATGCTATTATTTCATCCATTAGTGCTTGACCAATTCCTTGTCTTTGATAAAGCATTTTAACACCTAAATTAATTTTTGCTATATGTTTAATGCGTTGAAAAGGTTGTGTATTGACAAAAGCAAAGCCAACAAGCTGATTATCACTTTCAGCTACATATATCACTTTTGAAGGTGAAGTAATATATTCTTCAAGTTGTTTAATAGCTGATGTTTCACTGGGGTCATATTCACCAGGAGTATAAAACATATAAGGTGAGTCATCATATATTTTAGTTAACATTGCAATAAAACTTTCTACATCTTTAATACTAACTTTACGAATGATATAGGCCATCAAAAGCCTCCAGTTCAATTAAATTTATCTTACGTGTGAATGTATTATAATATACATTGAGTATAAAAGTAGAATAATAAGTCTATTAAACATATAAAGGAGATTAGGAATGAAACCGAAAGTGCTACTAGCAGGTGGAAGCGGTTATATTGGTAAATACTTAAGCGAAGTTATTGAAAATGAAACGGATGTATTTATTTTGTCAAAATATCCACATCATAAACAACAACATAATAAAGAAATGACATGGTTGCAATGTGATATTTATAACTACGAGCAAGTTGTGACCTCTATGAAAGACATTGATATTGCAGTATTTTATATTGATCCAACAAAAAATTCAGCTAAAATAACTCAATCTTCAGCTAAAGATCTTACTTTAATTGCTGCAGATAATTTTGGTCGAGCAGCAGTACTTAATAATGTGAGCAAAATTATTTATATACCAGGTAGTCAATATGATAATGATACAATTGAACGTTTAGGCGCATATGGCGCAATTGTTGAAACGACAAAAGTTATTATTAAACGTGCATTGGTCAATGTAGAGTTACAAGTATCTAAATACGATGATGTAAGATCCAGTATTAAAGTGCCCTTACCCAAAGGATGGACTCTAGAGCATGTGGTCACATATTTTGTTAGATGGATGGATCAAACTAAAGGGACTTTTTTAAAAACAAGTCAAAATGAAGATAAAGTAATAGTTTATATTAAGAATAAATTTAAACCTTTAGCCATATTTAATAAAGTTGTTAATGCAGATGGTATTATCACACTGTATCTTATTGGTGGTAAATTAATGAAAAAAAGAAGTAAATCACAAGGTAAATTAGAGTTCAGACAATTTCAAGGGACTTCAACAATCATGATACATTTATATGATTATATTCCTAGGTTGTTCTGGCCAATTTATTATTTTATACAAGCACCAATGCAAAAAATGATGATTCATGGTTTTGAAGTAGATTGTCGCATTAAAGATTTCCAAGCCCGTATAAAATCAGGAGAAAAAATAAAATATACTAAATAGTGATAGGTGAGATTAATGAAAATATTGTTAGTCGAGGATGATAATACCTTATTTCAAGAATTAAAAAAAGAATTAGAACAATGGAATTTTAATGTTAACGGTATTGATGATTTTGGCAAAGTCATAGATTCTTTTGATAAATTCAAACCTGAAATTGTCATATTAGATGTCCAATTGCCAAAATATGATGGATTTTATTGGTGTAGAAAAATGAGAGAAGTTTCTAATGTCCCGATACTTTTTTTATCATCTCGAGATAATCCAATGGATCAAGTTATGAGTATGGAACTAGGTGCTGATGATTACATGCAAAAACCATTCCATACGAATGTCTTAATAGCAAAATTACAAGCCATCTATCGACGAGTTTATGAATTTACAGCTGAAGAAAAAAGAACATTAACATGGCAAGATGCAATAGTAGATTTGTCTAAAGATAGTATTCAAAAGGGTGAACAGACGATATTTTTATCTAAAACAGAAATGATTATTTTAGAAATTTTAATCACTAAAAAGAATCAAGTAGTGTCACGTGATACTATCATTACAGCATTGTGGGATGATGAAGCATTTGTAAGTGATAATACGTTAACAGTTAATGTTAATCGGTTACGTAAAAAATTAGCTGAGATTAACATGGATACTGCAATTGAAACTAAAGTAGGTAAAGGATATATGGCTCATGAGTAACTTGAAATGGTTTGGTCAGTTTCTTAAATCACGTATATCATGGATACTTTGGATTATCTTTTTAAATGTCATTATGCTTGCTATCAGTATTATCGATTATGATATTTCAATAGATAGTGTGTGTTATATCGTATCACTTAATTTAAGTTTAACGGCTATTTTTATAATTTTGATCTTCTTTAAAGAAGTAAAGCTATTTAAGCATTTCGATAAAGATAAGGAAATTGAGGAAATAAAGCATAAAGATTTGGCAGAAACACCTTTTCAGCGTCATACAGTAGATTATTTATATCGTCAAATTTCAAATCATAAAGATAAAGTAGTCAGCCAACAATTACAATTAAACTTACACGAACAGACGATTACAGAATTTGTTCATGATATTAAAACACCTGTAACTGCGCTTAAGTTACTTATTGATCAAGAAAAAGACGTTGAGCGCAAGAAAGCATTACTGTATGAATGGTCGCGTATTAATACCATGCTAGATACTCAGTTGTATATAACGAGATTGGAGTCACAACATAAGGATATGTATTTTGATTATGTGTCTTTAAAAAGAATGGTCATCGACGAGATACAATTAACAAGACATATTAGTCAAGTTAAAGGTGTTGGTTTTGATGTTAATTTTGCAGTAGATGACTTTGTATATACTGACGTTAAGTGGTGTCGCATGATTATTAGACAAGTGTTATCTAATTCACTTAAATATAGTGAAAATTATAACGTAGAAATTGAAACGCAATTAGTGGATGAACATGTTGTCCTTATTATAACTGATCATGGTAGAGGTATTAGTAGTAAAGACATGCCTAGAATATTTGATAGAGGATTTACTTCTACAGCAAATAGAAATGAAACTACATCATCTGGTATGGGCTTGTATTTAGTTGATAGTGTTAAAAAACAATTAGGAATCGAAGTAGATATAACATCTGAAGTAGGTAAAGGAACGCGCGTCAAAATCATCTTTCCATTGCAAAATGAAATTGTAAAACGCATGTCACAAGTGATGAATGAGTCACTGTAAACATGCGTTTTGTTACATTTATTATTAGAGATAGTTGCACCTTCAAGTTGTATAATAAAGTAAGCTACAAGTTATAATGGTTCAATAACATCTTGGAAATGATGAGCAATATATCAGTGCTTAGGAGTGTTAAAGTGACAATTTTAGAAGTAAAACAATTAACCAAAACATATGGAAATAAAAATATGGTGCAAGCTGTGCTAAAAGATATTAATATATCAGTTGATGAAGGTGAGTTTGTAGCAATTATGGGACCATCAGGTTCTGGTAAGACGACATTATTAAATGTATTAAGCTCTATTGATTATATAACACAGGGCTCGATCATATTAAAAGGCCAGCAATTAGAGAAATTATCGAACAAAGCATTATCTGAAATGAGAAAACATGATATCGGTTTTATATTTCAAGACTATAATTTATTACATACTTTGACAGTGAAAGAAAACATTATGTTACCACTATCTGTTCAGAAAGTAAGTAAAGAAGTGATGCTTACTAGATATGATCAAATTGCACAAGCACTTAATATTAAAGATGTGAGTGATAAATATCCTTCAGAGTTGTCAGGAGGACAAAGACAAAGAACCTCTGCAGCTAGAGCATTTATAACGATGCCTTCGATTATCTTTGCTGATGAACCTACTGGTGCACTAGACTCGAAAAGTACTCAGGATTTATTAAAAAGATTAACTAAAGTCAATGAATTAATCAACACGACGATTATAATGGTGACGCATGATCCAGTCGCTGCCAGTTATGCTAACAGAGTAATCATGTTAAAAGATGGGCAAATATTCACAGAGTTATACCAAGGAGAAGATGATAAACAAACGTTTTATAAAGAAATTATGAGGATTCAAAGTGTATTAGGTGGCGTTAATTATGAGTTTTAACGAAATCATTTTTAAAAATTTCAAACAAAACTTACCGCATTATGCTATTTATCTCTTTTCGATTGTTATTAGTGTCGTATTATATTTTAGTTTTGTGACGTTGAAATATGCACATAAATTAAATGCTCATGAAAATTACCCAATCATTAAAGAGGGGTCTCAAGTAGGAAGTTACTTTCTATTTGTTATCATTATGGCTTTTCTATTATATGCGAATGTATTATTTATTAAACGTAGAAGTTATGAATTATCACTTTTTCAAACGTTAGGTTTATCAAAGTTCAATATCATTTATATTTTAATGTTTGAACAATTATTATTATTTGGAATTACGGCGATACTTGGGATTATTATTGGCATCTTTGGTTCTAAAATTTTGTTAATGATTGTACTGAGAATTTTAGCTGTTAAAACTAAGGTTCCAGTGATTTTTAGTATTAAAGCTATTTTAGATACGTTATTGTTAATTGGCATGGCATATCTATTAACTACATTGCAAAATTTTATTTACATTATGAAAAAATCAATCACTGAGTTATCTAATGATTTTAATTCTAAAGAAATAGAGCATCATAAAATGACCTATGGTGAAATAGTATTAGGATTATTAGGTATAGTATTAATTTTAACTGGTTACTATTTATCATTAAATATCGTGAAATACTATGATTCAGTTGGTGTATTACTATTTATATTGTTAGCATCTGTTATCGGTGCTTACTTATTTTTCAAAAGTTCTGTGGCACTGGCATTTAAAACAGTAAAAAAGATTAGACGAGGAATAATAAGTGTAAGTGATGTGATGTTTACTTCTTCTATTATGTATAGAATTAAGAAAAATGCTTTCTCACTAACAGTGATGGCTATCATTTCTACCATCACAGTATCTGTATTATGCTTTGCAGCTATTAGTAGAGCATCATTAGCAAGCGAGTTAATGTATAACTCTCCACATGATGTTACACTTAAAGATCAACAACAAGCTAATCATTTAGCTTATGAATTAAATGATAGGAAAATACCGCATTATTATAATTATAAAGAAGTAGTTTATACCAAGTTGTATAAAGATAAATTATTTGATATTAAAATGACAGAACCCTATCAAGTAACGGTTACAAGCGATAAATACATTCCTAATACGGATGTCAAAAGAGGGCAAGCTGATTTACTTGTAGCGGAAGGTGCGATTAAAGAACTAGTTAAACATAAAGACCATGGTCAGGCAGTTCTTGGAACTAAAAAACATCATATCAATATAACAGTACATAAAGATATAGATAAAATTTATTTTATGAGCAGTGTAGATCGAGGTGGACCAACATTTGTACTTAATGATCTCGATTTTCAAAAATTAAGAATGTATGCCAAAACGAAAAATATCGTGTCGCAATATGGCTTCGATTTAACACATAAAAAAGATGCTGTAGCATTAGAGATGGCTAAAAATAGTGTGAATAAAAATATTCAAACTAAAAGTGAAGCGGCTAGTAGTTTGTCCGGGCTAACAGGAATTTTATTATTTGTAACGTCATTTTTAGGTATTTCATTTTTAATCGCAGTAAGTTGTATTATTTATATTAAACAAATTGATGAAACTGAAGACGAACTAGATAATTATATTATTTTAAGAAAATTGGGCTTTACGCAAAAAGATATGGCCAAAGGATTAAAATTGAAAATAATATTTAACTTTGGTTTACCACTAATTATAGCGTTAACGCATGCTTACTTTGCATCATTAGCTTATATGAAGGTGATGGGAACGGATAATCAACGCCCCATATTTATTGTCATGATTATTTATACGTGTATATATGCAATATTTGCTATAACTGCATATAACCATTCTAAGAGAACAATCAGACATTCTATATAGTTAACAATAGAATACATGATAGATGTTGTCATAAATTAAAATTCGAGACAGTCGTTCATATTGCGACATCGTCTCGAATTTTTTATGGCTTTTTTATATAGTTGATAATCTAATGTACGCTTACATAACAGTTGTATTAAAATTTTTGAGTTGAGAAATTAAATGATGAATCATTAATGCTAGGTGGATATTAATTTAAATAAAGGTATAACAATATTAACCGTGATGTTAAAAAGTCTTTATAAATTTAACAATTATGAAGCTAGTATGAATATGTGGCACAACAGTTAGAGTTAACACTTTAAATCTACATTTTAAGTCTAAGTGTAAATATTTTATTGCGTGTTTGTTAAGAATTTGTAAATAGAATTGTAGGATTGTAAATTTTGTGCTATTTTCATATAAGAGCAAATAGTGGAATGCATAAATACACGTTTTAGCTCTTGATAAAGATATAGCATTTTAGATTTAGAATAATAACTTAAAACCAAGTATGACATGTTGTGAATTAACACAAATTATAAAGGATTGTGATTGGCCACCAATCGCTTAAATGGAGGATTTTAAATGTTTAGTAAGAAAAAAGACAAGTTTATGGTTCAATTAGAAGAAATGGTATTTAATCTAGATCGTGCTGCAATTGAATTTGGTAAAATGGAATTCAATACACATTTAGATTTGAAAGCCTATTCTGATAACATAAAAACGTATGAATCTCATGGTGATGAGCTTGTACATCAAGTTATTACTGATTTAAATCAAACATTTATTACACCAATTGAACGTGAAGATATCCTATCTTTATGTGATGCAATTGATGATGTTTTAGATGCTATTGAAGAAACTGCAGCTATGTTTGAAATGTATTCAATTGAATATACTGATGAATATATGGCTGAATTTGTTGATAATATCCAAAAAGCAGTAGCAGAAATGAAATTAGCTGTTGGATTATTAGTAGATAAAAAACTTTCACATATGCGTATACATTCCATTAATATTAAAGAGTTTGAAACGAATTGTGATGGTATTTTAAGACAATCAATTAAGCATATCTTTAATAGTGAAACTGATCCAATCACATTAATTAAAATCAAAGATATTTATGAGAGCATGGAAGAAATTGCTGATAAATGTCAAATAGTAGCCAATAATTTTGAAACTATAATTATGAAAAATAGCTAAGGGGAGTTATATTTATGTCGTATATATTAATCGTCACTATAGCTGTAGTTATATTTTCACTAGTATTTGACTTTATTAATGGTTTTCATGATACAGCAAATGCAGTTGCAACTGCGGTTTCAACTAGAGCTTTAACGCCGAAAACAGCAATTTTAATGGCAGCAGTGATGAACTTTATCGGAGCATTAACATTTACAGGTGTAGCAGGGACAATTACTAAAGATATTGTAGATCCTTTTAAATTACAACATGGTTTAGTGGTTGTATTAGCTGCTATATTAGCAGCTATTATTTGGAATTTATTAACATGGCTTTATGGAATTCCAAGTTCATCGTCACATGCATTAATTGGTTCAATTGCCGGAGCAGCAATTATGGCAGAAGGATCTTTCAGTGTTCTTCATTATCAAGGATTCACGAAAATTATCATCGTCTTAATTTTGTCACCAGTTATTGCCTTTTGTGTTGGTTTTACGATGTATTCAATTTTTAAAGTTATTTTTAAAAATGCCAATCTAACGAGAGCAAATCGTAACTTTAGATTTTTCCAAATTTTTACAGCAGCATTGCAATCATTTTCACATGGTACAAACGATGCTCAGAAATCTATGGGTATCATTACATTAGCGTTAATTGTTGCTGGTGTACAAAATGGTAGTAGTGTAGAACCGCAAGTTTGGGTTAAAGTAGCCTGTGCAACGGCTATGGGTCTTGGTACAGCGATTGGTGGTTGGAAAATCATCAAAACAGTTGGTGGTAATATAATGAAAATCAGACCAGCAAATGGTGCTGCAGCTGATTTATCATCAGCATTGACAATTTTCGTTGCATCATCATTACATTTCCCATTATCAACAACACATGTTGTGTCATCATCAATCCTAGGTGTTGGTGCATCAAACCGTGCTAAAGGTGTTAAATGGAGTACGGCACAAAGAATGATTGTTACATGGGTGATCACATTACCTATTTCAGCTGTATTAGCAGCATTGTTATACTTATTATTACATTTATTCTTACGATAATTAATTTAACAATTTTTAAAGCCTATAGAAATCAAGCAAATGACGCGATTTCTATAGGCTATTTATTTTATATAATTCAAATATTGTTTGCAATGTATATATGTATTTTTAATTATATTGCGTTTAATTAAATTTATATTTGTGCAAAGTAATAAAAAAGCGTATTATATTTATATAACTATATGATGATTAATGAAATTTAGTTAATTAAATAGATAAGTAACAATTAATGTTTGTAATCAATAATTGAAAATTAATAAATTTTATCAAATATTGAATATAAAAAAACTAACAATATCTCTTTCAAGATGTTGTTAGTTTAATTGTTTATATATTAGTGAATAAATGCATAGCTTGATACTTCAGATGCTGGAATAGTACGATAATCAGTATTGTAAGGTCCGTTTGTATAGTTCATTTCAGAAATTAGAATACTACCGTCACCATTAACTCGTTCAACGTAAGAAACGTGACCGTAAGGACCTGGTGTACTTTGCATAATTGAACCAACAGTAGGGTTATTATCTACTTGATAACCATCATTAGCTGCATTTGCTGCCCAGAATTTTGCATCTGACCAATAAGTACTAATTGGGTTGCCAGCTTGCGCACGACGATCGAATACATACCAGGTACATTGTCCTGCTGTATATAAATTTTGATGACTAAATGAAGGTGAAGAATAATTACCATTATTATTTGCTGTTGGTGTAGTAGTTCCACCAGCACCACCACTTGGTATTTGTAACGTTTGATTTGGCATAATTAAATAGCCATTTAAATTATTTGCTGACATCAATTCATCAACTGATACACCATAGCGGCTAGCAATAATATTTAAAGATTCGCCTGCTTGTACTGTGTGAGAAGATGCTGATGATCCATTTTGTGAAGAAGTGTTTGATGTGCCTTGAGCATCACTTCCACCTACAGAAATAACTTGACCAGGAAAGACTAAGTTATTATCTAATTGGTTGTTTTGTTTAATACTTTCTACTGAAGTGTTGTATTGTTGAGCAATACTCCATAAAGACTCACCAGATTGTACCGTATGTTGTGTAGATGCTTGTGCATCATGGTGTGCTAAGAAAGCTGCTGCACCTGATGTTGCTGTTACTGCAAATGCTAATTTTTTCAAAGGGACTCCTCCTAAAAATAAGATTTACTAATTTGAAATTTTTATAAATCAATTTATATAGTAAATGGATTTTTTTCGTTTTTTATTACGCTTTCCATACTAACAAAAAATACTAGCTTTGTGTGGAATGTTATTATCTTGTAACATTATTAACATTTATTGCATCATGCATAAAGTTTAACAAATACTGATTTTATGCATTGTTGAAACGGTTTCACAAATTTTATATTATAATATTTTATAGGATTTGTAATATAAGGCTTTACCAATTTTTGTTTAAAATAGCTTGTTATGTCTTTTGATAAAGTTAATAATATTGTAAAATTTGGCATACCTATCAATATAAAAGGAGATTTTTTATGGTTAATACTTCACAACAACACAGTCAAAGTCAACATGCAACAAGTCATGTTTATAGTAAAGTTTGGTTATATTTCATGTATTATTGGATTATTTTTGGTATTGGTTGTTACTTCGGACAATATTTGCCAAACAGTTGGCGACAACCATTGTCATTTGGCTTATTATTACTTATTTTAGCTACATTGGTAATAAAACGAGCAAGACGTTATGGACTAATTATTTCTCATATTTATGCCATAGTAGTGGGTTTGTTGTCATATGCAACATTTACAACGTACCTTCAAAACTTAGGCCCAGAAGTTTTCTATAAAAATATTGCTTTAGCTATCATCGCATTTATAGCTTTTGGTATTATTGGTTATTTTGTTATTGGCGATGCATCAAGTATAGGAAAATATTTATTTGTGACATTAATTGCCTTAATTATTGCAAGTTTAATAGGTTTTTTCCTGCATAATCCTATATTTTATACTGTAATAACGGTTGTAAGCTTATTGTTATTTTTGATGTATACATTATATGATTTTAACCGTTTAAAACGTGGTCATTTTTCTCCAAGAGAAATGGGTTTCAACTTATTTATTAATTTATTGAATATTATTAAAGATATATTAAGATTAGCGAATACTTTTAAAAGGTAAAAAGAATCATAAATTATTAGGGTTAATTT
>NZ_PPQR01000052.1 GCF_002902085.1 Staphylococcus simiae | reverse complement strand
AAATAAAGTAATAGTTTTAATTTTTCTTAATTAATGAAGCTAGTCATAAGTTGTTAAGCCTTTTAAAATGTCTATTTAATCTATACAAAATGATTAATAATTATTACATTAACAAAATTGACATTAATTGATACATTAAAAAGTTACAGCTTCGATTGTTATTTTAATAATGATTAATCGAAGCTGTAACTTATTTATTTTATTAGTTAACCTTTATAATAATAAAAATATAAAGGCAATTATGATAACGATATCTAAGATGATTTTTTTAGTGTTTTTATCAATAACATCTGGAATAGTCATAATGAAAAAACCTAGAATAATCAAATAGCGAAAAATATAAGTGAAACTTTTAATAAATGGCATAGGATGAATATAATTAATAAATATACTCATAAATAACAGTACAAATGATACTACAGCTATTAAATTACCCCAGAAGCTAATTTTAGTGGAAATAGTTTGATCTTTATCGTTTGACATAGATAATCCTCTTTTATAAGTTTTGTTAATTACATTAAAACATACTTACTTTAAAAAGTAGAACAATTTTAGAAATTAAGGATAAGTTAATTGTTAAAACATCATATTACTTAAATTCAATAAATAACGGGTATATAAAATCCAAGTAGTTTATCGTTGAATACTTTAAAATGTGATAAAATAACAAATGCTAGGATTTTTTAAATAGAGGTGAAAAATAGATGATTGGTATAATTGGTGCCATGGAAGAAGAAGTAACAATATTAAAAAATAAATTAATTGATATTAGTGAAATTACAATCGCACACGTCAAATTTTATAGTGGCATATTAAATAATAAAGAGGTTGTCATCACTCAAAGTGGTATTGGTAAAGTTAATGCTGCAATATCTACAACACTACTTATTAATAAATTTAAACCAGAATTAATTATTAATACAGGTTCTGCCGGTGCTTTAGATGAAAGTTTAGCTGTAGGCGATGTCTTGATTAGTAGTCAAGTTAAATATCATGATGCTGATGCTACAGCATTTGGTTATGACTATGGTCAGATACCTCAAATGCCTTTAGCGTATCAAGCAGATCAAACATTGATAGAACTTGTTAGAACAGTAGTTGAACAACAACAACTTACAGCTAAAAATGGTGAAATTGTTAGTGGAGATAGCTTTATAGGTAGTGTTGAACAACGTCAACGTATTAAAGCGATGTTTCCACATGCAATGGCGGTTGAGATGGAAGCTACAGCTATTGGACAAACATGTTATCAATTTAATATACCTTTTGTGGTAGTACGTGCAGTTTCTGATTTAGCAAATGGCAATGCAGAAATGTCATTTGAAGCATTTTTAGACAAAGCAGCTAAATCCTCTAGTCAAACTGTTGAAAATCTAGTAAGTCGATTATAAAAGGATAAAGGTGAAATTTAATGGGATTAGTTCGTAAATTATTTATGCCAAATTCATATGTTCAATCAATTTTTCAAATTGATTTGGATAAACTTGTTGATAAAGGTGTCAAAGGCATTATTACAGATTTAGATAATACTTTAGTTGGTTGGGATGTTAAAGAACCAACTGAAGGTGTCAAGGCTTGGTTTAAAGAAGCCAATGATAAAGGAATAACTGTCACAATAGTATCTAATAATAATGAATCTAGAGTATCTAGTTTTTGTACACATCTAGATATTGACTTTATTTTTAAAGCTAGAAAACCAATGGGAAAAGCTTTTGATAAAGCTATGGCACAAATGAAAATTAAACCAGAGCAAACTGTAGTGATTGGAGACCAAATGCTAACAGATGTATTTGGAGGAAATCGTAGAAATTTATATACCATTATGGTTGTACCAGTAAAGAGAACTGATGGACTTATGACTAAATTTAATAGATTAATTGAAAGACGTTTATTACGTCATTTTTCAAAAAAAGGCTATATTACATGGGAGGAAAATTGATTGTCTGAAATCTTAAAATGCATTGGATGCGGTGCGCCATTACAGTCAGAAGATAAAAGTAAACCTGGATATGTACCTGAACATAATATGTTCCGCGATGATGTTATCTGTAGACGTTGTTTCCGATTAAAAAATTATAACGAAGTTCAAGATGTAGGTTTAGAAAGTGAAGACTTTCTAAAATTATTATCTGGATTAGCAAATAAATCTGGAATTATCGTTAATGTTGTGGATGTTTTTGATTTTGAAGGTTCGTTTATTAATGCAGTAAAAAGAATAGTTGGTAATAAAAAAATTATTTTAGCTGCAAATAAACTAGATTTATTACCTAAACAAATCAATAAACGTCGAGTAAAAGAATGGTTAAAACGTACAGCTAGAAAGTACGGGCTAGAAGCGGATGATATTGTGTTGATTTCTGCCGAAAAAGGATGGGGCATAGAAGATTTATTATCATCTATTGCAAAAATCAGACAACATGAAGATGTTTATGTTGTAGGTACAACAAACGTTGGTAAATCTACATTAATTAATAAACTAATAGAGGCTAGTGTAGGTGAAAAAGATGTTGTGACAACTTCAAGATTCCCAGGAACTACACTAGATATGATTGATATACCTCTAGATGAGACAACATTTATGTACGATACACCAGGTATTATACAAGATCATCAAATGACGCATATTGTTACAGAAAAAGAATTAAAAACGATTATGCCTAAAAAAGAAATTAAACAACGTGTGTACCAATTAAATGAAAATCAAACGCTCTTCTTCGGTGGATTAGCAAGAATTGATTATATTTCTGGTGGTAAAAGACCTTTAATTTGTTTCTTTGCCAATGAGTTAAATATTCATCGTACTAAATTAGAAAAAGCTAATGAATTATGGAAATCACAATTAGGAGAATTGTTGACACCTCCAAACAATCCGGAAAACTTTGATTTAAGCGAAGTTAAAGCTGTTAGACTGGAAACGGGTAAAGAAAAACGGGATATTATGATTTCTGGATTAGGTTTTATCACTATTGGAGAAGGTGCAAAAGTTATCGTCCGTGTACCTAAAAATGTCGATGTAATATTGAGAAATTCTATTTTATAGGATGTGTTAATTATGAAATTTGCAGTTATTGGAAGTCCAATTTCACATTCACTATCACCATTGATGCATAATGCTAATTTTAAATCGTTAAACTTAGATCATGAGTATGAAGCAATAAATATTCCAATAGAACAGTTCGATCACATAAAAGATATTATTAATGACAAAGAAATTGACGGCTTTAATATAACAATACCTCATAAAGAACGTATTATTCCTTATTTAGATGAAATTGATGAACAGTCAAAAACTGTCGGAGCGGTTAATACGGTTTTGATTAAGGATAATAAGTGGATTGGTTATAATACTGATGGGATAGGCTATGTAACTGGTTTACGTCAAGTATATCCAGATATCGCAAATGCTTATATTTTAATTCTAGGCGCTGGCGGTGCAAGTAAAGGGATAGCTAATGAATTAGCAAAATTTGTTAAACCTAAGCTCACAGTAGCTAATCGTACAATGTCAAGGTTTGACAACTGGCAATTGAAGGTAAATACAATTTCTTTAAAAACTGCGGAAGAACATTTGGATGAATTTGATATTATCATCAATACAACACCGACTGGAATGGCTGGCAACGAAGAATGCATTATCGATTTGACTAATTTATCTTCTGAAACATTAGTAAGTGATATTGTATACATTCCGTACAAAACACCAATTCTGACAAAAGCTGAGCTATTAGGAAATCCAATATATAATGGATTAGATATGTTTATTTACCAAGGTGCTGAAAGCTTTAAAATTTGGACAGGTCAAAATGCCGATGTCCGAGAAATGAAACATACAGTTTTAACACAGTTAAGAGGAGAATGAAGACATGTTAACAGGAAAACAAAAAAGATATTTAAGAAGTTTAGCACATAATATTGATCCTATTTTCCAAATTGGAAAAGGCGGTATCAATGAGAATATGATTCAACAAATTGATGATACTTTAGAAAATAGAGAATTAATGAAAATACACGTGTTACAAAATAATTTTGAAGATAAAAAAGATTTAGCTGAGCAATTAACAGTGGCTACAAAAAGTGAATTAGTACAAGTTATCGGGTCTATGATTGTTATTTATCGTGAATCTGAAGACAATAAAGAAATTCAACTACCATAATTATGAAAAAAATTGTTCTTTATGGTGGTCAATTTAATCCTATTCATACTGCTCACATGTTAGTTGCTAGTGAAGTATATCATTATATTAAACCAGATAATTTTTACTTTCTCCCAAGTTTTATGTCACCTTTAAAACAACACAACGATCAAATTAGTGTTTCACATCGTTTGAAAATGATTCAAATGGTTGTCGATGAATTAGGTTTTGGACAAATATGCGAAGAAGAATTAAAAAGACAGGGACAAAGCTATACTTATGACACTATGTTATCTTTGAAAGAGCAATATCCTAATAGTAAAATGTATTTTGTTATTGGCACTGATCAATATAATCAGTTAAATAAATGGTATAATATAGAACAATTACGAGAACTAGTCACATTTATTGTTGTAAATCGTGATAAAGACAAACAAGAAGTAGAAAAAGATATGATATCTATTACAATACCTCGTATTGATATTAGTTCATCGTTTATTCGACAAAGAGTGAAGGATAAACAATCAATTCAAGTATTAGTTCCTAAGTCCGTTGAAGAATACATTAAGGAGGAAGGATTATATGAACATTGAAAAAGCTAAATCACTTATAAAAGAAAAGTTGCCAGATAAACGTTATCAACATTCTCTAAGAGTAGCCGAAACTGCTATGAAATTAGCGGAGATTTATGATGGAGATGTCAGAAAAGCTGAATTAGCCGGATTGTTACATGATTATTGCAAATACGATGATTTGGGTAAAATGTATCAAATCGTAAGACAATATGACTTAGGTAATGATTTATTAAGTTATGGTAGTGAAATACTGCATGGACCAGTTGCAGCAGCAGTTATGGAACATCAATTCAATGTTAAAGATGATGAGGTGCTACTAGCAATAAAATATCATACAACAGGACGACAACAAATGACTAAAACTGAAAAATTAGTATTTATTGCCGACTATATCGAACCTGAGAGAACGATACCAGGTGTTGATGAGATACGTGATATGGCATACAATCAAGGAAGCTTGGATAACACAATTTATCAGATTTCAAAACGAACTGTCTTATTCTTAATTCAGAAGGATATTACAGTATATAATGCAACTATAAATTGTTTGAATTATTACAATTATAGTGACGAAAGAATAAAGGATGATTAAATGAACTCTCAAAACTTATTAAATATAGCAGTAAATGCAATAGATAACAAAAAAGGTGAAGATATAGTATCACTAGAAATGAAAGAAATCAGTGATATGACAGATTATTTTGTCATCACTCATGGTAATAATGAGCGTCAAGTTCAAGCTATTGCTAGAGCTGTTAAAGAGGCCGCAAATGAACAAGATATCGAAGTAAAACGTATGGAAGGTTTTAATGAAGCACGTTGGATTTTAATTGATTTAGCCGATGTTGTTGTTCATGTTTTTCATAAAGACGAAAGAAATTATTATAATATCGAAAAGCTTTATCAAGATGCGCCACTTGAGTCTCATGGACAGGTTGTATATTAACAATGTCTCAGTATGAAGAAATGAGTTATGTATATGATCGCTTAACACAAGATCAACCATATGACAAATGGTTTGAAATTGTTAGTAATATGAGTAAAGAACAAGCAAATATTTTAGATATAGGTTGTGGGACTGGTAGTTTAACTACTAAATTACAGTATTTAGGTCAAGTAACTGGTATGGATTTAAGCGTTGATATGTTAGCTGTTGCAGCACAGAAATGCCCGCATATCGTTTGGTTAGAAGGCGATATGACTGATTTTGAATTACAACAACAATTTGACATCATTACAATATTTTGTGATTCACTCAATTATTTATCTACCTTAGATGAAGTTAAATTAACGTTTGAAAATGTCTATAAACATTTATCAGAGAATGGCGTATTTCTATTTGATGTACACACCGTTCATAAAATGATTACTTTATTTAATAATCAAAATTACATTGATGATAATGAAGATATCTTTTTAGCATGGCAAGCAATTGAAGGGGAAGAACCTTATAGTGTTTATCATGATATGACTTTCTTCCTTAAACAAGCTGACCAAACATACACAAGGTTTGATGAATCACATTATCAAAGAACATTTGACGAACAAACTTATATTAAATTATTAATTGATTGTGGTTTTAAAAATATAGAAACATTTACTGACTTCAATGAAGATGAACATAATGAAAATGCTGATAGATTATTTTTTAAAGTTAGTAAATAATTTAAAAGAAAAATCACCGTCTCAAACGTGTAATTATTTGAGAGGTGATTTTGTTGTATCAAAAATTAATTGTCTTTAAAGCATTTGTTTGGCGACATAAATTTTTTATGATATCTGTAATTTTAGCATTATTAGTTTTATTAATAGTGTTATTTCAAGACAATGATCATATTAATGTCAATCAAGCAAACAATAAATCAATTGTACAAGAAAATATGGGTGACTTAACCAACCATAGTGCATCTAAAGATAGTAAAAAGGTTGAAGATAAAAGTGTCACAGAAAATAAAGAAGTTTTTGTTGATATTAAAGGCGAAGTTAAACATCCTAAAGTCTATAAAATGACAACTAATGACAGAGTGAGTAATGTATTAAAACAAGCAGAATTAACTAAAGATGCAGATATAAGTAATATCAATTTGTCAGAGAAGTTAGTTGATCAAAAAATGATTGTTATACCTAAAAAAGGACAAAATAATAATTTAGTAGTAAATAATACTAGTAATAATAGTAGTTCAAAAGAAAAAGTTAATCTGAATTTAGCAACTGAAGAAAATCTCACACACATTCCAGGAATTGGTCAAACTAAGGCAAAGGCAATTATAGAATTTCGGACACAACATGGCTCTTTTAATAACATAGAACAATTACGTGATATTAAAGGATTCGGAAATAAAACCTATGATAAATTGAAAGAATATTTTACGCTTTGATTATTATTTTTCAGTTGAAATTCATTATAATATATTTAATCCTAATTAAGTTAGAATAAACAATCTTATGATTGTATGGAGGGTGAATCATTTGGAAAGAATTAAATGGGAAGAATACTTCATGGCTCAAAGTCACTTACTTGCACTTCGATCAACATGTCAAAGACTATCAGTTGGTGCAACTATAGTTAAGGATAATAGAATCATTGCCGGTGGATATAATGGTTCTGTAGCAGGGGAAGTTCATTGTATTGATGATGGTTGTTTAATCGAAGATGGACATTGTATCCGAACGATCCATGCTGAAATGAATGCTTTATTACAATGTGCTAAACAAGGTGTATCAACGGATGGCGCAACAATATACGTGACACACTTTCCTTGTTTGAATTGCACTAAATCAATCATACAGGCAGGAATAAAATATGTTTATTATGCACAAGACTACCATAATCATGAATATGCAATGAAATTACTAGAACAATCAGGGATAGTGTACAAAAAGATTCCTTTTTCACCAGAATATGTAGCTAAATATTTAACAAAAGGGTAAAGTTTATTGTGTTGTATATAATGATGTCAATATTGGTGGGAGTATTTTGGCAAACGTCTAAAATACTCTCGCTATTTATTTTATTACTAGTCATTCTATTGGTTTATAATAAGAGAAAATATATTTATATACCATGTATAGCAATAGTTATCATAACCTCATCTGAATATTATTATCACGCATCAATAAAACAAAAAGAGGAAGTCCAATATTATATAAATCATAAGGAATTTAAAAATCGAGTTAACTTTATATCAAGTCAAAAATATCAAGACGATACAATAAAGGGTAAGTTAAAGAGCGACAATAACAGTTTTGATTTCATTTATAAAGCTAACAACAAAGTTGTTTCAAACAAAATAGACGGTTTAAGTTGTTATGTGATAGGTCAATATTATAATCCTTATCCACAGCATGTTGCTTTAAGAATTACTCATATTGATTTTAAGAGTTGTACCACAACCCATCAATTCAATATATTAACGCAATATAGAGAGTATATTAATAACAAAATAAAATATTCTGGCATTAAATATCCTGAACGTATAATGAGTCTGATAAATGGTGATACCACTTTAATAGATGACAATTATAAAGATAATGTTAAAAATTTAGGAATATATCATTTATTAGCAGTCAGTGGATCACATATTGCGATTATTATTTTTTTAATTTATCAACCATTAGTTAGATTAAATGTTCCCATGATACTCATTAAGATGATAACGATCGTAATACTCATAGCTTTTGCATTTTATACAAATTTTGCTCCAAGTGCTTGTCGCGCAATCATTATGGCTATTATTGTTATGCTATTACCTAAAAATTATAAAGTGGCTCCCATCAATATTTTATCCACTGCCTTTGTGATCATGTTCTTAATCAATCCTTTAGCAACAAACGATATAGGCTTTCAATTTTCTTTTGTCATATCATTTTTTATTATCTTTTTATATCCGTATATTTCAAGTTTACCGAAATTTAAATCACTTATTGCATTAACTTTTATTGCTCAACTATCCTCATTAATTATTTCAATTCCTCATTTTAATCAACTACAATGGATTGGTTTCTTTTCTAACATCTTATTTGTACCATTTTACACCTTTATTTTATTTCCATGTACATTATTATTTTATATTATTTGCCATTTTATCCCACATATATCTCTGCTAAACGTATTTATAAATAAAATTTTTGATATTCATGATCATTTATTAAAACTACTACTAAAAATCAATAATTTTAATTGGTATATACCAAATATGAGTAATATTTTTTATATTGTTATTATAATATTGATAGTGCTAATTTTAATATTTTTGGCTCATCATTTATTTAAATATGTCATAATATTTTCGTTCATATTATTACTACTTTTAAATATTAATAGTTTTCAAAGTCATCACCGGCTAACTGCGTTAAATGTAGGACAAGGTGATAGTATTTTATTTGAAGGTGGAAGTAATCAGACTATGCTCATTGATACAGGAGGACAGTATGCCTCAAAACAGCATAAAAAACATTTGTCGATAGCAAAATATCATACTTTACCAGTGTTAAAGCAACGCGGTATTAATAAATTGAATTATTTAGTATTAACTCATCCTCATCAAGATCATATAGGTGAGTTACCTTTTATTAGTAGTCATATAAAAATTGAAAAGATTATCATAAATAGTAGAGGTTATCCAAAAGAAACTTTAAAAAATATCATGAGTTTATGTGATAAATATAATATCCAATTATTAGATGTTGAGAATGTGACGAATATAAATTTTAAGGATGCTACTATTCATTTTTTAAATGGTTATATTTATAGAAGTGACGATAAAAATGAATATTCTATAGTAACATTAATTAAGTACCATAATATTAATATTTTATTAATGGGGGATGCTACAAAGAATAATGAAAAGCTATTATTAAAAAAATATAATTTACCTAAAATTGATATTTTAAAAGTAGGTCATCATGGTAGTAAAACGAGTAGCAGTGAAAGTTTTATTAGAAAGATACAACCTACTATTAGCTTAATATCATCTGGTAAACATAATAGGTATCATTTGCCTAATAAAGAAGTGATAATGCTATTGAAAAGTATTAAAAGTAAAATTTATAATACTCAACAATCTGGTCAAATCACGATTGATTTAGATAAAAATTTTGAAATACAACAACAAGCATCTTAAAATCATTGTAGAGCATTAAACAGATATCATGATATAATCTACTAATGTCTAAGTGAATGAAAGGGTGTCATTAATGAGTGACAATATTGTAACTATATATGGAGATGTACCTGAATTAGTAGAAAAACAAAGCTCAGAGTTAATAGATCAGTATTTACAAGAAGAGAAAGATGATTTTAATTTCGTAAAGTATAATTTATTAGAAACAGAAATATCTCCAATTATAGAAGAAACGTTAACTTTACCTTTCTTTTCAGATAAAAAAGTAATTTTAGTCAAAAATGCATTTGTTTTTACAGGTGAAAAAGCTCCAAAAGAAATGAACCACAATATTGAACAATTAATAGAGTTCATTGAAAAGTATGATGGGGATAATTTAATCATATTTGAAGTATATCAAGCAAAATTGGACGAGAGAAAAAAATTAACTAAAACATTAAAAAAATATGCAAAAATAAAAAAAATCGAACAGATGTCAGAAGAAGATATAAAACATTGGATTCAAAGTAAATTAAATGACAATTTTAAAGATATCAAAAAGGATGCTTTAGATTTGTTTATTGAATTGACAGGCATTAATTATAATATTGTTTCTCAAGAAATTGACAAATTAATGTTATTTCTAGGAGATCGTCCAACAATAAATAAAAATGATGTAAATCAAATTATTAATAGAAGTTTAGAGCAAAATGTGTTTTTATTAACAGAATATATTCAAAAAGGACAAAAAGAAAAAGCTATTCACCTTGTTAAAGATTTAATAACTATGAAAGAAGAACCAATAAAATTATTAGCATTAATAACAAGTAATTATAGATTATTTTATCAGTGTAAAATTCTTAGTCAAAAAGGGTACAGTGGTCAACAAATTGCTAAAACAATTGGTGTACACCCCTATAGAGTTAAATTAGCATTAGGGCAAGTACGACATTATCAATTAGAACAACTATTAAATATTATTGACGCCTGTGCTGAAACCGATTATAAATTAAAATCTTCATACATGGATAAGCAATTAATTCTAGAACTATTTATCTTATCATTATAAAAAAGGTTGAGACAAAAGCATTCTATACTTCATAAAGTGCTATTGGCAGTAAATAGTTGGAAGTACGACAGAAATAATTATACAAAAAAAGTTCAAGCAGATGCTTGAACTTTTTTTAATAAAGACTATTTATTTGCAGTCATTAATTGTGATTTAATACGGTCAGCTTTGTTTGAATGTATTAAATTGCTTTGAGCAGCTTTATCAACTAATTTAGTTGCATAGCTTACTAATTCATTTTTATTGTCAGCGTTGTTTGAAACAGCTGTTTTTGCATTTTTAACTGCTGTACGCATAGCACTCTTTTGTGAAATGTTACGAGCTTCAGCTTTTTCAGTTGTTTTAACACGTTTAATTGCAGATTTGATATTTGCCATTTCTGTCACCTCCTAAAAGTGAGTTCATCTTATCAAATTTTTATTTGATTACAACAAGAAATATTTTATCAAAAGTCTATCCTTTGTGCAATCATTTATTTAATAGGTCTAATTAAAAGCAGAGTAATTCGTAAATTATGTTGGAAACACAAATAATACATTCTATAATTATAAGTACGTAATATACATCTTAACATACAGCTTGTTTGTATTTAAATAAAATTCAAGACAAATAATCAATTAATATACGATAATGCTGTTTGCATTTAATTACTAAAAACGTTATTATATCAAAGATACGAAAGATAATACGGGTTTATTTTATGAAAGTGAGAAGGATAACATGGATAAGCAGGAGCGTTTAAAAAGAAGAGAAAATATAAGGAATTTCTCGATCATTGCACATATAGATCACGGGAAGTCAACATTGGCTGATAGAATTTTAGAAAATACTAAATCTGTGGAAACAAGAGATATGCAAAATCAGTTACTTGATTCAATGGATTTAGAACGAGAACGAGGCATTACTATAAAATTAAATGCAGTGCGTTTAAAATATGAAGCTAAAGATGGAGAAACATATACATTTCATTTAATTGATACACCAGGACACGTCGATTTTACATATGAAGTTTCTAGATCATTAGCCGCTTGTGAAGGTGCTATTTTAGTAGTTGATGCTGCTCAAGGCATCGAAGCCCAAACATTAGCAAATGTTTATTTAGCTTTAGACAACGACTTAGAGTTATTACCAGTGATAAACAAAATAGATTTACCTGCAGCAGAGCCTGAGAGAGTAAAACAGGAATTAGAAGATATGATTGGTTTAGATCAAGATGATGTTGTGTTAGCTAGTGCTAAATCAAATATCGGAATTGAAGACATTTTAGAGAAAATTGTTGAAGTTGTTCCTGCGCCACAAGGTGACCCTGAAGCACCATTAAAAGCTTTGATATTTGATTCAGAATATGATCCCTATAGAGGTGTAATATCCTCAATTAGAATTGTTGATGGAATCGTCAAAGCAGGCGATAAAATTCGAATGATGGCCACTGGAAAAGAATTCGAAGTAACTGAAGTTGGAATTAATACACCAAAACAATTACCAGTTGAGGAATTAACTGTTGGTGATGTTGGTTATATTATTGCAAGTATTAAAAATGTTGATGATTCACGAGTTGGTGACACCATTACTCATGCTAATAGACCTGCAAGCGAGCCATTACAGGGCTATAAAAAAATGAATCCAATGGTTTATTGTGGTTTGTTCCCGATAGACAATAAAAATTATAATGATTTAAGAGAAGCACTTGAAAAATTACAATTAAATGACGCTTCACTTGAATTTGAGCCAGAGTCATCACAAGCGTTAGGTTTTGGATATAGAACTGGTTTCTTAGGTATGTTACACATGGAAATTATTCAAGAGCGTATTGAACGTGAGTTTGGTATAGAATTAATAGCTACTGCACCATCAGTTATATATCAATGTATATTAAAAGATGGTTCAGAAGTAACTGTTGATAACCCTGCTCAAATGCCTGAGAGAGATAAAATTGAAAAAATCTATGAACCTTATGTTCGCGCTTCTATGATGGTACCAAATGATTATGTTGGAGCAGTTATGGAATTGTGCCAACGTAAACGTGGTCAATTTATAAATATGGATTATTTAGATGATATACGTGTCAACATAGTCTATGAACTTCCATTAGCAGAAGTAGTATTTGATTTCTTCGACCAATTAAAATCTAACACTAAAGGTTATGCATCATTTGATTATGAATTTATCGATAATAAAGAAAGTAATCTTGTTAAAATGGATATTTTACTAAATGGTGATAAAGTAGATGCCTTGAGTTTTATAGTTCATAGAGACTTTGCTTATGAAAGAGGTAAAGCATTAGTAGAAAAATTAAAAACGTTAATTCCAAGACAACAATTTGAAGTACCTGTTCAAGCTGCAATTGGTCAAAAAATAGTTGCTCGTACAAACATAAAATCTATGGGGAAAAATGTTTTAGCTAAATGTTACGGAGGCGATATAAGTCGTAAACGTAAACTATTGGAAAAACAAAAAGCTGGTAAAGCGAAAATGAAATCTGTAGGTAATGTTGAAATTCCACAGGATGCCTTTTTAGCAGTGCTAAAAATGGACGACGAATAAAGCCTTTTTTTGTAAGGTTTTATAGTATACATTAATGAGTCCAGGACATTTACAAGTCCTGGATTCTCTTTTATTTTACGAATTAAAATGAAAACTTTAATAAAACCTGCAAAAATATGACACATAAGTGATAATAAAAATAGATTTCACAAAATATAGATATAGATAGAATCTGGAACAAAAAAGTATTATACACTCAAAATTAAACACTTGGCAGTATCTGTCTGTTTTTTAAAATGATGATAAATCTACATTTTAAAAACCTATTCAGTCTTGCTAAGGTGGGATTACGACATAATTTTGTAGACAATTTATGTCTGTTCGACTCCCGGATGTTTGCGAATTTTATCATGGAGGAATGATGATGGTAGTAAAAAGTGCATATATACATATTCCGTTTTGCGTACGAATATGTACCTATTGTGACTTTAATAAATATTTTATACAAAATCAGCCAGTAGATGATTATATTGATGCACTTATCAACGAAATGTCTCTAGCAAAAACTCGAAATTTAGAAACAATGTATGTTGGTGGTGGTACTCCTACAGCACTTTCAATAAAACAATTGGAAAAATTACTAAAAGCTATAAATGAAATGTTTAATATTAACGGAGAGTATACGTTTGAAGCTAATCCAGATGAACTAACTGCAGAAAAAGTTCAATTATTAAAAAACTATGGTGTGAATAGGATTTCAATGGGTGTACAGACCTTTAATCCTGAATTATTAAAACTTTTAGGACGTACACACCAAACATCAGATATATATCAAGCAGTTGATAATGCCACAACTGCTGGAATTGAATCAATTAGTTTAGACTTAATGTACCATCTTCCAAAGCAATCTCTTGAAGATTTTGCGGACAGTTTAGAAATGGCTTTAAAAATGAATATCAATCATATTTCTAGTTATGGACTAATCCTTGAACCTAAAACACAATTTTATAATATGTATAGAAAAGGTAACTTAAAATTACCTAATGAAGATTTAGGAGCAGAAATGTATCAATTTTTAATGTCACGCATGAATGCGTCTTCATTCCATCAATATGAGATTTCGAATTTTGCTAAAGATGGTTTTGAATCAGAACATAATAAGGTGTATTGGTTAAATGAAGAATATTATGGTTTCGGTGCAGGTGCTAGTGGTTATGTTAATGGAGAAAGATACACGAATATCAATCCTGTAAATCATTATATTAAAGCAATAAAAAATGATGGAAAAGCAATTTTGACTTCTAATGTTCCAACCTTAAACGAAAAAATGGAAGAAGAAATGTTTTTAGGTCTAAGAATGAATCAAGGAGTTAATGGTCAAAGATTTGCAGAAAAGTTTAATCAATCTATGGATAATATTTTTGGTCAAACAATTGAAAGATTAAAAAATAATGGTTTATTAGTCGAAGAGGGTAATTTTATTAAATTGACAAATCGAGGTAAAGTCATTGGTAACGAGGTTTTCGAAGCTTTTTTATTAAATGAATAAAAATTTTAAATTTCTGAGGCTTTAACATTGACTTACTTTGACCAATTTGTTAAATTATAATTAGCACTTGAAAGAAGTGAGTGCTAATGAGGTGGAAACATGATTACAGATAGACAATTAAGCATATTAAATGCAATTGTTGAAGATTATGTTGATTACGGACAACCTATTGGCTCTAAAACTTTAATTGAAAGACATAATTTAAATGTTAGTCCAGCAACTATCAGAAATGAAATGAAACAGCTTGAAGAGGCTAAATTTATAGAAAAGGTGCACAGTTCATCTGGAAGATCACCTTCACAGTTAGGTTTTAGATATTATGTAAATCGTCTTTTAGAAGAAACATCTCATCAAAATACAAATAAATTACGACGGTTAAACCAGTTGTTAATTGAGAACCAATATGATATGTCATCTGCCTTGTCATATTTTGCAGATGAGATATCTAGTTTATCTCAGTATACTACGTTGGTTGTCCATCCTAATCACGGACAAGATATAATTAAAGATATTCATTTGATTCGTGCAAATCGTAACTTAATCATTATGATAATTGTTTTTTCATCGGGATATGTTGAACATGTCCATCTTGTAGCTGATATATCATTTACTAATGATAAGTTAACTACTATATCTAATTTTGTAACTGAGAAATTTACTGAATATAATCATATAGTAAATGAAGAAATTGCTACCTTTGTACAATCAGAACAAGAGCGATTATTTATCGAACAGCTTATTGAAGCAATGAAAGAACAACTATCCAATCAAAGTAATAGCATTTATATGGGTGGAAAGGTTAAACTTATTGATGCATTAAATGAATCAAACGTTTCATCAATACAACCTATACTTCAGTATATAGAATCGAATAGAATTACTGATTTGCTTCGAGATATTTCATCCCCAAATATAAATGTGAAAATAGGAAATGAAATTGATGAAAGTTTAAGTGATATTTCTATTATTACTAGTCAATATCATTTTGATGAATCATTAAAAGGTCAAATTGCAGTAATAGGTCCTACTGCAATGCATTATCAAAATGTCATTCAATTGCTAAATAGAATTTGGTAATGATGATAAGAATTGTATTGGAGGGCAAAAAATGACAGAAAAAGATGAATCAGTTCAACAACCAACTGAAGATACTATAGATGAGAATCAAACAACATCAAATAGTGAAGATGAATCAGTTGATGAAACTGAACAAACAAATAACATAAATAATGACAATAATGAGTCATCACAAGACGACATCAGTGAAGACATTGATCCGAAAGATCAAAAAATAGAAGAATTACAACAATTAGCTGATGATAATGAAGAAAAATATTTAAGGCTTTATGCAGAATTTGAAAATTATAAACGAAGAATTCAAAAAGAAACTGAAACTAATAAAAAATATCAGGCACAAAGTGTGTTAACTGATATTTTACCAGCAATTGACAACATCGAAAGAGCGTTACAAATTGAGGGTGATGATGAAACATTTAAATCTTTACAAAAAGGTGTCCAAATGGTTCATGAAAGTTTAATTAATGCCTTAAAAGATAATGGTCTAGAAGTAATCGCTTCAGAAGGCGAATCTTTTGATCCAAATGTACATCAAGCAGTGATGCAAGATGATAATCCTGATTTGGAGTCTGGAGTAGTCACTCAAGAATTACAAAAGGGATATCGTCTTAAAGATAGAGTATTAAGACCATCAATGGTTAAAGTAAACCAATAATTTGGTTGAAAAAACATTGAACATTTAATTTTTAAAACAAATGGAGGAATTTTATTATGAGTAAAGTAATCGGTATAGACTTAGGTACAACAAATTCATGTGTAACAGTTTTAGAAGGAGATGAACCTAAAGTTATTCAAAATCCTGAAGGTGCACGTACAACACCATCAGTAGTTGCATTCAAAAATGGAGAAACTCAAGTAGGTGAAGTTGCTAAACGTCAAGCAATTACAAACCCTAATACAGTACAATCTATTAAACGTCATATGGGTACAGATTATAAAGTAGACATCGAAGGTAAATCATATACACCACAAGAAATTTCAGCTATGATTTTACAAAACTTAAAAAATACTGCTGAAAGTTATTTAGGTGACAAAGTTGACAAAGCAGTTATCACAGTTCCAGCTTATTTCAATGATGCTGAACGTCAAGCAACTAAAGATGCAGGTAAAATTGCTGGTTTAGAAGTTGAACGTATTATTAACGAACCAACTGCTGCTGCATTAGCATATGGTTTAGACAAAACTGAACAAGATGAAAAAGTATTAGTATTTGACTTAGGTGGAGGTACTTTCGACGTATCTATCCTTGAATTAGGTGATGGTGTCTTTGAAGTGCTTTCAACAGCAGGTGACAACAAACTTGGTGGTGACGACTTTGACCAAGTAATTATTGACTATCTTGTAGCTGAATTCAAAAAAGAAAATGGTGTAGATTTATCTCAAGATAAAATGGCATTACAACGTTTGAAAGATGCAGCTGAAAAAGCTAAAAAAGATTTATCTGGTGTATCTCAAACTCAAATTTCATTACCGTTTATTTCTGCAGGAGAAAATGGTCCATTACACTTAGAAATTAGCTTAACTCGTTCTAAATTTGAAGAATTAGCTGATTCATTAATTAAAAGAACTATGGAACCAACTCGTCAAGCATTAAAAGATGCTGGATTATCAAGTTCTGACATTGATGAAGTTATCTTAGTTGGTGGTTCTACTCGTATCCCAGCTGTACAAGAAGCTGTTAAAAAAGAAATTGGTAAAGAACCTAATAAAGGAGTTAACCCTGATGAAGTAGTTGCTATGGGTGCAGCAATTCAAGGTGGCGTTATCACTGGTGATGTTAAAGACGTTGTATTACTTGACGTAACTCCATTATCATTAGGTATTGAAATTATGGGTGGTCGTATGAATACGTTAATTGAACGTAATACAACTATTCCAACTTCAAAATCACAAGTTTACTCAACTGCAGCTGATAATCAACCAGCAGTAGACATTCATGTATTACAAGGTGAACGCCCAATGGCGGCTGACAACAAAACACTTGGTAGATTCCAATTAACTGATATTCCACCAGCTCCACGTGGAGTACCACAAATTGAAGTTACATTTGATATTGATAAAAACGGTATTGTAAATGTAACTGCAAAAGACTTAGGAACTAATAAAGAACAAAAAATTACAATTCAATCTAGCTCTGCACTTTCAGACGAAGAAATCGATCGTATGGTTAAAGATGCAGAAGAAAATGCTGAAGCTGACAAAAAACGTCGTGAAGAAGTAGACTTGAGAAATGAAGCTGACAGCTTAGTATTCCAAGTTGAAAAAACATTAACTGATTTAGGCGAAAATATTAGTGAAGAAGATAAAAAAGGTGCAGAAGATAAAAAAGATGCACTTAAAACAGCATTAGAAGGCCAAGATATAGATGAAATCAAAGCTAAAAAAGAAGAACTTGAAAAAGTAATTCAAGAATTATCTGCAAAAGTTTACGAACAAGCAGCGCAACAACAAGCTCAAGGATCAGAAGCTGGCCAAGATAATGGTAGCACAGTTGAAGATGCTGAATTTAAAGAAGTTAAAGATGACGACAAAAAATAATTGGTTAAAATACCAATAAGCTTTAAAGATTAGTTAAAAAGTCAAAGTCAATAGTGCATTGGCTTTGGCTTTTTATTTGGATAGTGTTAAATATTACGTTAAACTATAAAAGTTAATTGGAAAAGGAGAGATAGTTGTGGCCAAAAGAGACTATTATGAAGTCTTAGGGGTTAATAAAGAAGCCTCAAAAGATGAAATCAAAAAAGCTTATCGTAAACTTTCAAAAAAATATCATCCTGATATTAATAAAGAAGAAGGTGCAGATGAGAAATTTAAAGAGATTTCAGAAGCGTATGAAGTATTAAGTGATGATAACAAACGAGCAAACTATGATCAGTTTGGCCATGATGGTCCACAAGGATTCGGTGGTCAAGGATTTAGTGGCTCTGACTTTGGTGGATTTAGTAGCTTTGGTGGTGGCGGTTTCGAAGATATCTTTAGTTCATTCTTTGGTGGAGGTAGACAACGAGATCCTAACGCTCCACAAAAAGGTGACGATCTTCAATATACTATGACATTGACTTTTGAAGAAGCAGTTTTCGGAACTACAAAAGAAATTTCAATACGAAAAGATGTAACTTGTCATACATGTGATGGCGAAGGTGCTAAACCTGGCACAAGCAAAAAAACATGTAGTTATTGTAATGGTGCAGGACACGTTGCCGTTGAACAAAATACAATTTTAGGTAGAGTGAGAACAGAACAAGTATGTCCAAAATGTCAAGGAAGTGGTCAAGAATTTGAAGAACCTTGTCCAACTTGTCATGGTAAAGGAACAGAAAATAAAACAGTTAAGTTAGAAGTTACGGTACCAGAAGGTGTTGACAACGAACAACAAATTAGATTAGCTGGTGAGGGCTCACCTGGCGTGAATGGCGGACCTAGTGGAGACTTGTACGTCGTATTTAGAGTGAAACCGTCAGATACATTTAAACGTGATGGTGATGATATTTATTACAAATTAAACATTAGCTTCCCACAAGCTGCATTAGGTGATGAGGTTAAAATCCCAACACTTAACAATGAAGTTATGCTAACAATACCTGCTGGCACGCAAACTGGTAAACAATTCCGTTTGAAAGAAAAAGGAATTAAAAATGTTCATGGGTATGGACACGGAGATTTATATGTAGATATCAAAGTAGTAACACCTACTAAATTAACAGATAGACAAAAAGAATTAATGCAAGAATTTGCACAAATTAGTGGGGAAGACATTAATGAACAACCTACAAATTTTAAAGATAGAGCAAAACGATTCTTTAAGGGAGAATAATTTATGAATTGGACAGAGCTTTCAATTATAGTAAACCATGAAGTTGTAGATTTAGTTACCAATATATTAGAGAATAATGGGTCAAATGGTGTGGTCATTGAAGACTCTGACGACTTAGTAAATCAACCTGAAGATAAATTTGGAGAAATATATGCGTTAAAACAAGAAGATTATCCGACTAGTGGTGTTAGATTAAAAGCGTATTTTAATGAATTAAAATTTAATAACCATTTACGCCAAACGATTCAACAAGCTATTTTAGATTTACCGCAAATAAATAAAGACATGTTACAGCTTTCTGAGACTATATTGGAGGAATCAGACTGGGAAAATGAATGGAAAAATTATTTTCATCCCTTTAGAGCTTCTGAAAAATTCACTATTGTACCTAGTTGGGAAACATATTCAAAAGAATCAAATGAAGAACTATGTATTGAATTAGATCCAGGTATGGCATTTGGAACTGGTGACCATCCAACTACAAGTATGTGTTTAAAGGCAATTGAACAATATGTCAAACCAACCGATGCAGTAATAGATGTTGGAACTGGCTCAGGTATATTAAGTATTGCTTGTCATTTATTAGGAGTAAAACGCATCAAAGCATTGGATATTGATGACATGGCAGTGAATGTTGCTAAAGAGAACTTTGCAAAAAATCATTGTCAAAATGATATTGAAGCAGTTCCTGGGAATTTATTACAAGATGAAACTGAACAGTTTGATGTAGTAATTGCTAATATATTAGCGCACATTATTGATGAAATGATAGAAGATGCTTATAATACACTAAATAATGGTGGCTATTTTATTACTTCTGGTATCATAAAAGAGAAGTACGAAGAAATTGAATCACATATGAAGCGTGTAGGTTTTAGCATTATTTCAGTGCAACATGACAACGGTTGGGTTTGTCTAGTAGGCCAGAAAGTGAGTGAATAAAGTGCAACGTTATTTTATAAACCAAGACGCTGATGAAAATCAGCGTTTTTTTATTACTAAAAAAGAAGATATTCATCATATTACTAATGTTATGAGAAATGTAATTGGCGATAACATAATTTTGACATTTGAAAATCAACAAGTATATAAGTGTGAAATAATGTCAATGTCAAATGACAGCATCGAAGTTAAATTAAGTGAAAAACAAAATATTGATACAGAATTACCTGTAGATATCACTATATGTAGTGGATTAATTAAAGCAGATAAATATGAGTGGTTAATTCAAAAAGCAACAGAATTAGGTGCACACTCATTTATTGCAGTAGGTATGGACCGTTCTATTGTTAAATTAAACAATACTAAAATTGAAAAGAAATTAGAACGTTGGCAAAAGATTATTAAAGAAGCAGCAGAACAAAGTTATCGTTTGACTATTCCCTCAATAAAATATCAGTCGAATTTAAAAAATATTTATGATACTATAGATTATTATGACTATGTTCTTGTAGCTTATGAAGAACAGGCAAAAAATGGTGAAATAAGTCATTTTAAACAAGCCTTACAACAATTCAAACCACAGGATAAAGTATTAGTGATATTTGGTCCTGAAGGTGGATTATCAGAACAAGAGATAGCATTATTAAGTGATGTAAGTTCATTAATAGGTTTAGGACCTAGAATTTTACGGGCAGAAACTGCACCACTGTATGTATTAAGTGCACTAAGTTATGAAAAAGAATTATTGGGGTGAATATTATGTCAACAGTTGCGTTTCACACATTAGGTTGTAAAGTGAATCATTATGAAACTGAAGCAATTTGGCAACTATTTAAAGAAGAGGATTATGAACGAGTAGATTTTGAAACAAATGCTGATGTCTTTGTTATCAATACTTGTACAGTGACAAACACTGGAGATAAGAAAAGTCGTCAAATTATCCGTAGAGCAATTAGAAAAAATCCTGATGCTGTCATTTGTGTCACAGGTTGTTATGCACAGACATCATCTGCTGAAATTATGGAAATTCCAGGTGTAGACGTAGTAGTGGGGACACAGGATAGACATAAGCTTTTAGGTTATATTGAAGAATTTAGAAAAGAGCGTCAACCTATCAACGGTGTTGGTAACATTATGAAAAATCGTAAATACGAAGAACTTGATGTTCCATATTTCACAGATAGAACTCGTGCTTCATTAAAAATACAAGAAGGATGTAATAATTTCTGTACATTCTGTATTATTCCATGGGCACGTGGATTGATGAGATCTAGAGATCCTGAAAAAGTTGTAGAACAAGCTACACAATTAGTTAATTCTGGCTATAAAGAAATCGTATTGACTGGTATCCATACTGGTGGATATGGACAAGATTTGAAAGATTATAATTTAGCTCAGTTATTACGTGATTTAGAGACTATAGATGGTTTAGAAAGAATTCGAATTTCATCAATTGAAGCAAGTCAACTTACAGATGAAGTCATCGATGTGTTAGAACATTCTACTAAAGTAGTTCGTCATCTACATATACCTTTACAATCTGGCTCAGATACAGTATTAAAACGTATGAGACGTAAATATACTATGGAACGTTTTTCAGAAAGATTAACAAAATTACATCATGCATTACCTGATTTAGCAGTAACAAGTGATGTTATAGTTGGATTCCCTGGTGAAACGGAGGAAGAATTCCAAGAAACTTATGATTTCATCGTTAAGCATAAATTTTCAGAATTACATGTATTTCCATATTCACCAAGAATTGGAACACCAGCAGCAAGAATGGACGATCAAATAGATGAAGAAATCAAAAATGAACGCGTTCATAAATTGATTACCCTTAGTAATCAATTAGGAAAAGAATATGCTTCTAAATTTGATCAAGAAGTTCTTGAAGTTATTCCTGAAGAAGCAGGTGAAATTGATGGAACATTAGTTGGTTATGCAGATAATTATATGAAAGTTCAGTTTGAAGGTGATGAATCACTCATTGGACAAATTGTTAAAGTGAAAATTACTAAAGCTGATTATCCTATTAACATAGGCCAAGTGATTAAAGTAGTTGACCATGCATCAAATAAATCTGAGAGAGAAGTATTAGTATAAATTTGATTGCTATAATGGACCATTACAATCACTTAATATGAATACTGTCTAATAGATATAAATAAATAATCATAATTAAACAAAATAGATATTAATAAAAGCTGAATCAGTTGTTTTAAATGATTACATGTCTCTATTGTGAAATATGTTTCAAATAAAAAAGAATTTACTAATTGACCACAAATTGCATATATATTATACTTATTAATGCATAGTTTTACTATGCAAATGACTATAAAGTTCCGTTGATATTTGGAGGGAGGGAAATACAGATGTCTAAAACAGTAGTACGTAAAAATGAATCACTTGAAGATGCATTACGTAGATTTAAACGTTCAGTTTCTAAAAGTGGAACAATCCAAGAAGTACGTAAACGTGAGTTTTACGAAAAACCAAGCGTAAAACGTAAAAAGAAATCAGAAGCTGCGCGTAAGCGTAAATTCAAATAATTAATACCTCTGTTGACTCCCTCAACACGAATATTAATTATATAATTGAAGACACTATAGGCTAGTAAGTACTAGTTTATAGTGTCTTTTTCTTTGTTTGTAAAATGATATTGAAATCAAATGGTTAATTGGTATTTGTATCTAATAACTGTGTTAAGTTTAAAATTTTGAAATATTTATTTAGTTATATTTAAGTTTAAAGGTGTTACTAGTTTAATCATCGCTTTATAAATCTCATGGTTAAGCCAATTATAGCTTTATTATGCATAAGATGTTTGTCATCCATGACTTTTTAATAGCAAGTGTTAAGATCCATTAATAAATCAAGATATATAATAATAATTAAAATATTTAATGATATTTTTATATGTTTCTTTTTACTATTATATGTTTACGGTTTCATGTATAATATTATTGAGGGCGAGGTGAGATTTTGGATTATATCAATGTAATAAAAATGACTAAATTTTTGGCATTTACTATTGATAACGATTGGATTAAACAATTAAGCGAGGCGATTGTTAATCCAGTAATATCATTACTTCTTACATGTATAGTATTTTTAGGTTTTGTATACCAACTATATTCTAAACATATCAATGCTGCAGGAATTTTATCTTCAATTGCATTACTTCTTTTATTTTTTGGCTTTTTAGTTCAAGGGGACGTAAATCTTCATTCAGTTTTATTATTTTCTATAGGAGTAATATTGGTTGTTATTGAACTATTTGTTGTTGGAGCTGTCATCGGACTAATTGGAATGACTTTAATAACAATAAGTATTATAACATTAGGAGATAACTTACTTTTAATGCTTGGCAACGTAATAGTAGCTTTGATATTCACAATTATAGAATGGGTGATATTAGTGAAAATATTCAATAGAAAAATTCCATTTTTAGATAAAGTTATTTTAAAAGACTCAACTAGCTCTGAGGCAGGTTACATATCTCAAGATAATCGTTCGCACCTCGTTGGTAAGAAAGCTCAAACAGTTACTGACCTTCGACCTGCTGGCATTATTTTTTGTGAAAATGAAAGAATTGATGCTGTGTCTGATGGGAATTTTATTCTTCGTAATAAGACAGTTGAAATTTTAGAAGTTGAAGGTAGTAGAGTTGTTGTAAGAGAAACCAACTAAAAATAAGGAGAGATTATATGTTAAGTGTTAGCTTTATCGTTATTGCGGTTATCATCATAGTCGCATTATTAATTTTATTTTCATTTGTACCTATTGGGTTGTGGATTTCAGCATTAGCAGCAGGAGTTCATGTAGGAATTGGTACATTAGTAGGTATGCGTTTACGTCGTGTATCTCCAAGAAAGGTCATTGCACCTTTAATTAAAGCTCATAAAGCTGGCTTGGTACTTACTACAAATCAATTAGAATCACATTATTTAGCTGGTGGTAATGTTGATAGAGTAGTAGATGCTAATATTGCAGCTCAACGTGCTGATATAGATTTACCATTTGAACGCGCGGCTGCAATAGATCTTGCCGGAAGAGATGTATTAGAAGCAGTACAAATGTCAGTTAACCCAAAAGTGATTGAAACACCATTTATCGCTGGTGTTGCAATGAACGGTATTGAAGTTAAAGCGAAAGCACGTATTACAGTAAGAGCTAATATTGCACGTTTAGTAGGTGGTGCTGGTGAAGAAACTATCATTGCTCGTGTTGGTGAAGGTATCGTTTCTACTATTGGTTCAAGTGAGCATCATACACAAGTTCTTGAAAATCCAGACAATATCTCTAAAACTGTGTTAAGTAAAGGTCTAGACTCTGGTACTGCATTTGAAATTTTATCAATAGATATTGCTGACGTAGACATAAGTAAAAATATTGGTGCAGATTTACAAACAGAACAAGCATTGGCTGACAAGAATATTGCACAAGCTAAAGCTGAAGAGAGAAGAGCGATGGCTGTTGCAACTGAACAAGAAATGAAAGCACGTGTGCAAGAAATGCATGCCAAAGTTGTTGAAGCCGAATCAGAAGTACCTCTTGCAATGGCTGAAGCATTGAGATCAGGAAATATTTCAGTTAAGGATTATTACAATTTAAAAAATATTGAAGCAGATACTGGTATGAGAAACGCTATTAATAAGCGAACTGATCAAAATGATGATGAAACACCTGAACAATAAAAACGAGGTGGTTAAATGAATATCGGTATTATAATTTTTGTCATATCGGTAATCATTTCTATCATTACTACGATGCGTGAAAATAGTCATAAAGATAGACAAAATCAAAAACCACCTCAAAAAACACCTGAAGAAAAACGACCTGAAAAAGGTGGTTTCTTTGAACAAATTGAGCGTACATTTAAAGAAATTAGTGATGAGTTAAATGATGGGGAAGATAAAAAGAAATCAAAGCGTAAAATTGATGATACGTTACCCCCATTATTTGATAATGAATCAACAAAAGATTCAACAAAAGAACGTAAAGTTTTTACAGAGTCATCTAAACCTAGTCCAGAATATCAACCTACTATGACACAAAGTAAACCGAGTCATAAAGATAATCATAATAATCCAAGACAGTCTATGACTAGAGATGAAAATTCTGATGAAATCAAACGTCAATTAGAACAATCACTAAAAGATGACATTAAAATGATACGAAGCGACATTGATAAAGAGAAAGAAAAACAACTTGCTTTAATGGAAAAAAGAGCGCGTCATATCATTGAAGATAAATATTTATCTGAACGTACAAAACGCATAAAGTTAAAGCAATTATTAAATTCTCAAAATGTCGAAAAAAATATGACGCATTCACCATTCCAATTTGATAGTGATGAAATTATTAATGGCATGATATGGTCAGAAGTTCTTAATAAACCAAAACAATTATAATAGTGAAACTAATGAGGGGCTAAAGCTAATTTAGCTCCTTATTTTTTGACTGAAATTGTTGCTTTAATTCACAATTAAATTTAGTTAACTAACAATATGAGTAGTTATAATTGATAGAGTTTTAACATTTGTGAAACGATTCAGTCTCTAGTAGACTTTTAAATATAAAGAAATAATAATAACTAAAGTTAAAGACGTTAATTTACATACATTGCATGATATAATTAATAAGATATGACAATAATTAAAATAGTAGTTTAATAGAAAAGGAGCGCATGTATGCCTGGAATTATACAAATAGACAATATGAATCAATCTCAAGCTTTAATTGGTAATAACGATGAACATTTAAAAGCTATCGAGGAAAGTTTCGATGTTGTCATCCATGCAAGAGGTCAAGAAATTGCTGTAAAAGGTGCTAATGTCGAAAATGTTGAAAAAGCAGAATCAGTATTAAGGAATTTATTGAAAGTAATAGAGTTAGGTAATAATATTACTTTGAAAGATGTAGAAGCAGCTATTCAAATGGCTCATAACAATACGATACAACATTTAATAGATTTGTATGAGGAAGAAATCACAAAAGATGCCTATGGTAAAACTATAAGAGCCAAGACAATGGGTCAACGCATGTATATTAATGCCATGAAAAATAATGATTTGGTATTCGGTATTGGACCAGCAGGTACAGGTAAAACATTCTTAGCTGTAGTATATGCAGCACAACAATTAAGAAAAGGTAATGTTAAACGAATTGTATTGACTAGACCTGCAGTAGAAGCTGGTGAGTCATTAGGATTCTTACCTGGAGATTTAAAAGAAAAAGTAGATCCATACTTAAGACCTTTATATGATGGTTTAAACACAGTTTTAGGTAGAGAACAAACAGAACGTTTTATTGAACGTGGAATTATTGAAATTGCACCATTAGCTTATATGAGAGGACGTACATTAGATGATGCGTTTGTTATATTAGATGAAGCCCAAAATACAACACATGCCCAAATGAAAATGTTCTTAACACGACTTGGGTTTGGTTCTAAGATGGTTGTGACTGGGGATCAAACACAAATAGATTTACCTAAAGGTGTTAAAAGTGGTTTGAAAGAAGCTGTGAATAAATTACACGGTGTTAAAGGTATTAGTATTTTAAAACTAGATCAAAGCGATGTAGTGAGACATCCATTAGTAAGTAAAATAATTGAACAATATGAAGGAGAGGGCTAAATGTTTACTATTGATTTTAGTGACCATACTAACCTAGTAAAAGAAGAGTGGTATCATCAAATTGAAGAGCTATTGAATTTTGCTAAACAACAAGAACAAATTGATGAAGAAGCTGAATTATCAGTAACTTTTGTAGATAAAGAAGAAATACAAACAATCAATCGCACTTATCGTGATAAAGATAAAGTGACTGATGTCATTTCATTTGCGTTAGAAGAAGATGAACCAGAAATTGATTTTAATGATTTTGATATTCCTCGAGTACTTGGGGATATTATTATTTGTACAGACGTTGCTCAAGAACAAGCTGATAATTATGGACACTCATTCGAACGAGAATTAGGATTTTTAGCACTTCATGGATTTCTGCATTTATTGGGATATGATCACATGACTACCGAAGACGAACAACAAATGTTTGGTCGCCAAGATGCTATATTAAACGCTTATGGTTTAACGAGAGATGTATAATGAAACGCTTTAAATACGCTCTTGATGGATTGAAAGTATTATTGCAGAAAGATCACAAATTTTTATTGCATATATTTGTCATGATTGTTGCTATTGTATTTGGTTTTATTTTTAAAATTGATTCACATGAGTGGATATTTATTCTTATAGCCATTGCATTGGTATTAACTGTTGAAGCACTAAATACGTCAATTGAATATGTTGTTGATTTAGTAACAACTGAATATCATGAGTTTGCTAAATTTGCTAAAGATATTGCAGCCTTCAGTGTGCTAATTGTTTCTATTTTGGCTTTAATTATCGGTTTAATTGTATTTGTACCATATTTTATTGCGCTATTTTAGGAGGAGAATTGAATGAGTTACCAACCACATTATTTTCAAGAAGTTAGAAAAGCCCAACAAGAAGCTTATGCGCCATATAGTAATTTTAAAGTAGGTGCTTACTTAAAAGCTAAAGATGGTAGAACATTTTATGGTGTTAATGTCGAAAATGCATCATACCCATTATCAATTTGTGCAGAGAGATCAAGTTTAGTTGCAGCGATATCGCAAGGTTATCGACCAGGTGATTTTGAATCTATGACAGTAACCGTTGATGCTGATGAGCCGTCTTCACCATGTGGGGCATGTAGACAAGTGTTGAAAGAATTATGTGATGATGATATGCCTATCTATATGACTAATCATAACGGCGATGTAGTAACAATGACTGTAGAAGAATTATTACCATTTGGATTTTCAGGAAAGGATTTAAAATAGATGACAGAACATAAATCAGGATTTGTATCAATTATCGGTAGACCTAATGTTGGAAAATCAACATTTGTAAATAGAGTAATTGGTCATAAAATTGCAATCATGTCTGATAAAGCTCAGACTACTAGAAATAAAATTCAAGGTGTCATGACACGAGATGATGCGCAAATCATCTTTATTGATACACCGGGAATCCATAAACCTAAGCATAAATTAGGAGACTATATGATGAGAGTAGCTAAAAATACACTTTCTGAAATAGATGCTATCATGTTTATGGTTAATGCCAATGAAGATATCGGACGTGGCGATGAGTATATTATAGAAATGTTGAAAAATGTTAAAACACCTGTCTTTTTAGTCTTAAACAAAATAGATTTAGTCCATCCTGATGAGCTTATGCCTAAAATAGAAGCCTATCAAAAATATATGGACTTTACAGAAATTGTTCCTATTTCTGCCCTAGAAGGTTTAAATGTCGATCATTTTATAGACGTATTAAAAACATATTTACCTGAAGGTCCTAAATATTATCCAGATGATCAAATTTCTGATCATCCTGAACAATTTGTCGTAAGTGAAATTATAAGAGAAAAGATTTTACATTTAACTAGTGAAGAAATTCCGCATGCTATTGGTGTTAATGTTGATCGTATGGTTAAAGAAAGTGAAGATCGTGTACATATTGAAGCGACAATTTATGTTGAACGAGATTCACAAAAAGGAATTGTCATAGGTAAAGGTGGTAAAAAACTTAAAGAAGTGGGTAAACGTGCAAGACGAGATATTGAAATGTTACTTGGTTCAAAAGTTTATCTAGAGTTATGGGTTAAGGTTCAAAAAGATTGGAGAAATAAAGTAAACTTCATTCGCCAAATTGGATATATTGAAGATCAAGATTAATCTTGAGAGTGGTGAAGTGCAATGCTAATGCGACAAAAAGGCATTATAATAAAAGCTATTGATTATGGAGAATCTGATAAAGTAATTACTATATTAAATGAACATGGTGCTAAAGTACCCTTAATGGCAAGAAGAGCTAAAAAAGTTAAAACTGGCTTGCAAGCACAGACGCAAATGTTTGTGGATGGTTTGTTTATATATAATCAATGGCGGGGCATGGGAACTCTTAATTCTGTAGATGTAATCAATCAGCACTATAAACTACAAATGGATTTATATGTAAGTAGTTATGCTTCTTTAGCTGCTGAAACGATTGATCGTTCTATGGATGAAGGCGATATTTCTCCTTATAATTATCAATTACTACAATTTGTGTTAACAAAAATTGAACAAGACACGTCAGCACAATTATTATCTATTATTGTATTGTTGAAATGTATGAATCGATTTGGTTTCACAGCGTCATTTGACCATTGTATTGTTACTGGTAATGAAGATCAATCACAATTAGTTGGTTATAGTTTCAAATTTGATGGGACAATATCTAAAAACGTAGCTTATCAAGACCCACATGCAGTTATGATATCTAATAAAACATTATACTTATTAGACATACTACAAAAGTTACCAATCGACAAAATGAATTCTCTAAATATCGCCCAAGATATATTAGATGAAATGTCGGATTTGTTAATCATGCTTTATAGAGAATATGCAGGCATGTTTTTTAAAAGTCAAAAATTAATTAATCAATTAAAAAGATTAGAAAATCAATAAAAGCGTAAGACTTACCACGAAGGTGTATCTTACGCTTTTAATTATGCTATAACTTAAAATTTAATTTTTTCAGCTAAGAATGTTTCTAATTCTGAAATTGGCATACGTACTTGTTCCATTGAATCTCTATCACGAACTGTAACTTGGTTGTCTTCTAATGAATCGAAGTCAAAAGTAATACAGTATGGCGTACCGATTTCGTCTTGTCGACGATATCTTTTACCAATTGATTGTGACTCATCAAAATCGATTGAGAATTTAGAGCTTAACTCTTCAAAAATTTTAATCGCTTCACCAGATAATTTTTTGCTTAATGGTAATATAGCAGCTTTATATGGCGCTATTGCAGGGTGGAAGTGTAAGACTGTACGAGCATCTTTGCTACCTTCTACACCTTCTTCGTCATATGCATCACATAGGAATGCTAAAGTAACACGATCAGCACCTAATGATGGTTCAATACAATATGGGATGTATTTTTCATTTGTTTCAGGATCATGGTATCTGAAATCTTCACCTGAATGTTCTGCATGTTGGCGTAGGTCAAAGTCCGTACGACTTGCGATACCCCATAGTTCACCCCAACCAAATGGGAATTTATATTCGATATCAGTTGTTGCATTTGAGTAGTGTGATAATTCATCTTCATCATGATCACGTAATCTCATATTTTCACTGTTCATATTTAAATTTGTTAACCAATCACTTGCAAATGTTTTCCAATAATTTTGCCATTCGATTTCTTCACCTGGTTTACAGAAAAATTCAAGTTCCATTTGTTCAAACTCACGTGTTCTAAAGATGAAGTTGCCTGGTGTAATTTCATTACGGAATGATTTACCAACTTGTCCAATACCAAATGGTAATTTTTTACGCATTGAACGTTGAACGTTTTTATAGTTGACAAAAATACCTTGTGCAGTTTCTGGGCGTAAGAAAATTTCATTTGTTGAATCTTCAGTAACACCTTGGAATGTCTTGAACATTAAGTTAAATTGGCGAATGTCAGTCCAATTGGCAGTTTTACTTACAGGACATACGATATTTTCTTCATCAATAATACGTTTCATTTCGTCAAAGCTTAAACCATCAGCGATAAAGTTTTCATCACCTTTGACATCTTGCATATAATCTTCAATTAGTTTGTCAGCTCTGTAACGAATCTTACTATCTTTATTATCAATCATTGGGTCATTAAAGTTATTTAAATGTCCAGATGCTTCCCAAACTTTTGGATTCATTAGAATAGCGGCATCAATACCAACATTATAAGGTGATTGAGTAATAAATTTTTGCCACCAAGCTCTCTTAATATTATTTTTTAATTCAACACCTAATGGACCATAATCCCAAGTGTTTGATAAACCGCCATAGATATCACTACCTGGAAATACAAAACCTCTGTGCTTAGCTAGTGAAACAATTGTATCCATATCTTTTGTCATCATTTTCTCTCCTTATACATAAAAACGTCCCATGGAAAATAACAGTATTATTGCAAATACTTTACTTCCATGGGACGAGTTATTATTTTATTTGTATTAAATACAAAATAATTTACATTTTTTAACCCGCGGTTCCACCCAAATTAGTGAATACACTCGCTTTTAATTTATTATATATAGTATGCCAAAATAGTTGTTAAGCTTACACTATCCTTAACTCGCTGTACATATATTCTAATTGAAAGATATTTTAAAGGCAAGTAAAATTAATGTGATTGAGACAATCTCCAAATATAGGTATAATAATATGTGAATATAAGAGGGGTGAGGACCTATAGAACTTAATCAAAGACAAGAACGCATCATTGAAATTGTAAAAGATCAAGGACCTATTACAGGGGAACATATTGCTGAAAAGTTAAATCTCACTAGAGCTACATTACGACCAGATTTAGCTATATTAACGATGTCAGGATTTCTCGAAGCACGCCCGCGCGTTGGCTATTATTATTCTGGTAAATCAAAGGATAAATTATTTAATGACAAACTAAGACAATTTGAAGTTAAAGACTATATGTCTCACCCTGTAGTGTTAAAAGAAAGTACGACAGTATACGATGCAATATGTACTATTTTTTTAGAAGATGTCAGTACATTATTTATTATTAATGATAATAATGATTTTATAGGTGTCTGTTCTAGAAAAGATTTATTGCGCGCATCTATGATTGGTTCAGATATTCATCAACTTCCAATAAGTATAAATATGACACGTATGCCTAATGTGACATTTTTAGAAGAAAGTGAATTACTTATCTATGCAGCAGATCAGATGATTGAAAAAGAAATCGATTCAATTCCGATTGTTCGTAGAAAAGAGAATCATAAATATGAAGTGATTGGTAGAATATCAAAAACTACTATAACTAAATTAATCGTATCATTATATAAAGAATAGGTGGGGAATAATGGAAAATATTAAAATTTTAGTAGCTTCTGATTCTATTGGAGAGACTGCTGAATTAGTTGCTAGAGCAGGTATATCACAATTTAATCCAAAACAATGTAAAAATGAATTTTTAAGATATCCGTATATAGAATCCACCGATGATATAGATGAAGTAATTCAAGTAGCTAGAGATAAGAATGCAATTATTGTCTATACACTTATTAAACCTGAAATAAAGCAATATATGCTAGAAAAAGTAGCATTATATAAATTAAAATCAGTAGATATTATGGGTCCTTTAATGGATTTGTTATCACAATCAGTGGAAGAGGAACCTTATAATGAACCAGGTATTGTCCATCGCTTAGATGATGCCTATTTCAAAAAAATAGACGCTATAGAATTTGCAGTTAAATACGATGATGGTAAAGACCCTAAAGGTTTACCTAAAGCAGATATAGTATTATTGGGTATTTCTAGAACATCTAAGACACCTTTATCGCAATATCTTGCTCATAAAAGCTATAAAGTAATGAACGTTCCAATTGTTCCCGAAGTCACACCACCTGATGGTTTGTATGATATTGACCCTTCAAAATGTATTGCTTTAAAAATTAGTGAAGAAAAGTTGAATAGAATTCGTAAAGAAAGACTGAAACAACTTGGTTTAGGTGATTCAGCACGATATGCAACGGATGCACGTATTAAAGAAGAACTAGAATATTTTGAAAGTATCGTTAAAGATATTGGTTGCCCTGTTATAGATGTAACGGAAAAAGCTATAGAAGAAACAGCAAATGATATTATTCACTATATTGAAGAAAATAAATCGAAATGATTTCTTTTTCGCCATTAATTTTGTATAATATTATAACTACTGTGTAATGGGTGATTTAACGTGCGAATAGAACAATCGGTTATAAATGAGATTAAAGATAAGACAGATATTTTAGATTTGGTAAGTGAATATGTGAAATTAGAAAAAAGAGGACGCAATTATATCGGTTTGTGTCCTTTTCATGATGAAAAAACACCTTCATTTACTGTGTCTGAAGATAAACAAATTTGTCATTGTTTTGGTTGTAAAAAAGGTGGTAATGTATTTCAATTCACACAAGAAATTAAAGATATTTCATTTGTTGAAGCGGTCAAAGAATTAGGAGACAGAGTTAATGTTCATGTTGATATCAATGATAACGCTGAACAATCGCAAATACAAATAGCTTCTGATGATTTGAAGATGATAGAAATGCATGAATTAATGCAAGAATTCTATCAATATGCATTAATGAAATCTGTTGAAGGTGAAAAAGCTTTAGAATATCTCCAACAACGCGGATTTACTGATGACTTGATCAAAGAGAGAGGAATTGGCTTTGCACCTGATAACTCACATTTTTGTCATGACTTTTTACAAAAAAAAGGTTATGACACAGAATTGGCGTACGAAGCTGGTTTGCTTTCTCGTAATGAAGAAAACTTTAGTTATTATGATAGATTTAGAAATAGAATCATGTTTCCACTTAAAAATGCGCAAGGCAGAATAGTTGGATATTCAGGTAGAACCTATACAAATCAAAAACCTAAATATTTGAATAGTCCTGAAACACCAATATTTCAAAAAAGAAAATTACTTTATAATTTGGATAAAGCCCGTAAAGTAATTAGAAAAAATGACGAAATTGTATTATTAGAAGGTTTTATGGATGTGATAAAAGCAGATCAAGCTGGCGTAAAAAATGTCGTAGCAACGATGGGTACGCAATTATCCGATGAGCATATAACTTTCATAAAGAAATTGACTTCAAATATTACAATCATGTTTGACGGCGATTTTGCAGGTAGCGAAGCAACACTTAAAACTGGTCAACATTTACTTCAGCAAGGTATCAATGTCTTTGCAATCCAATTGCCAACTGGAATGGATCCAGATGAATATATTGGAAAATATGGTAGTGACACGTTCCAAGCGTTTATTACAAATGACAAAAAATCTTTTGTAAACTATAAGGCTAACATCCTTAAAGATGAAATTGAGCATAATGATTTGTCATATGAACGTTATCTAAAAGAACTATCTCAAGATATATCTTTAATGAAATCTTCAATTTTGAGACAAAAAGCATTAAATGATATAGCACCATTTTTTAATATTAGCCCTGAGCAACTAGCTAATGAAGTACAATTTAATCATTCATTTACTTCAGAATATCCAGACGTTTATTATGATTATAATTCTGCAAATATGCCTGTTGGGATGGCACAATTTGATAATTTAAGCCGACAAGAAAAAGCTGAACGCGCATTTATAAAACATCTTATGAATGATAAAGATATCTTTTTAAATTATTATCAACGTGTTGATTCAAATGACTTTACAAATGCACACTTTAAGTATATATTTAATCTCATGCATGATTATTATGCTGAGAATGATCGTTATGATATTAGTAATATTGTTCAAAATGTAGATTCGAGTGAGGTTAGAGAAACACTTATTAGTTTTGAACAGTATCATTTGAATGAAGAACCATTTGAAAATGAAATAGAAGATTATATTAATATTATTAATGAATCAAACGCAGAAACGGTAGAATCGTTGCAACAAAAATTAAGGGAAGCATCAAGAATAGGTGACTTAGAACTACAAAAATATTATTTAGAGCAAATTGTTGCTTTGAATAAGTCGCGAATGTAATTGAACAGTAATGTTGAATTATGATTAAGCCAATCGTATACGGGTAAAGTACTATTACCAAATTTGTATAATTGACATTAATTAAATAATTAATAAAGTAGTTCAAATTGTTAAATAAAATTTAAAATATGGATGAATAAATTAAGAATATAGTTTAGAATAGTAATATTGAATACATTTTAACTATTCATATTCAAAATCGGGAGGCCGTTTCATGTCTGATAATACAGTTAAAATTAAAAAACAAACAATTGATCCGACTTTAACATTAGAAGATGTTAAAAAACAATTAATTGAAAAAGGTAAAAAAGAAGGTCATTTGAGTCATGAAGAAATTGCTGAAAAACTTCAGAATTTTGATATAGATTCTGACCAAATGGATGATTTCTTTGATCAATTGAATGATAATGATATTTCATTGGTCAATGAGAAAGATAGTTCAGATACGGATGAGAAACTAAATCCTAATGACCTTAGTGCCCCTCCAGGTGTGAAAATTAACGATCCAGTTCGTATGTATCTTAAAGAAATTGGACGTGTAAATTTATTAAGTGCCCAAGAAGAAATCGAATTGGCAAAACGAATTGAACAAGGCGATGAAGTAGCTAAGTCAAGATTAGCTGAAGCAAACTTACGACTAGTTGTAAGTATAGCTAAACGTTATGTTGGTCGTGGCATGTTATTCTTAGATTTGATTCAAGAAGGAAATATGGGTCTAATTAAAGCTGTTGAGAAATTTGACTTTAATAAAGGATTTAAATTTTCAACATATGCGACATGGTGGATTCGCCAAGCAATTACACGTGCAATTGCAGACCAAGCACGTACAATTCGTATTCCAGTACACATGGTAGAAACAATTAATAAATTGATACGTGTTCAACGTCAATTATTACAAGATTTAGGTAGAGATCCAGCTCCAGAAGAAATTGGAGAAGAAATGGATTTACCTGCTGAAAAGGTTAGAGAAATTTTGAAAATTGCACAAGAACCAGTATCTTTAGAAACACCAATTGGTGAAGAAGATGATAGTCATTTAGGTGACTTTATTGAAGATCAGGAAGCTCAAAGTCCTTCTGATCATGCAGCATATGAATTATTAAAAGAACAACTTGAAGATGTTTTAGATACATTAACTGATAGAGAGGAAAATGTATTACGCTTAAGATTTGGTTTAGATGATGGTCGAACAAGAACACTAGAAGAAGTAGGTAAAGTTTTCGGTGTCACACGTGAACGTATTCGTCAAATAGAAGCTAAAGCACTTAGAAAATTAAGACATCCAAGTCGAAGCAAACGTCTTAAAGATTTTATGGATTAATAAGTCATAGATTAAAGGTTTTATTTTATAACTGAGGTTGATACATTTTACGATGTTTCAACCTCATTTTTATACATACGAAGGAGAGTCAGATGATTACTTTAAATGAACGATTAAAAATTGTCAGTAACTATATAACTCCAGGTAAACTAGTTGATGTTGGTTCAGATCATGCTTATTTACCAATTTATGCGATTCAACAACATATTTGTGATACAGCTATAGCTGGAGAAGTCATCAAAGGGCCGTTTCAGGCTGCACAAAAGAATGTTGCAGCTAATGAATTACGCGATGTTATAGATGTAAGGTTAGGCGATGGATTAAGTGTCATTAACAGTGATGATAAAGTAAATTCTATAACTATTTGTGGTATGGGTGGACCCTTAATTGCTAAAATTTTAAATGAAGGCCAGTCTAAATTAAATACACATCCACGATTAATTTTACAAAGTAATATTCAAACGCAAAGTATAAGAACCATGTTACAACAATTGAAATATGAAATTATAGATGAAATAATTATGGAAGAAAAGGGACATATATATGAAATCGTAGTTGCAGAATTCAACGAAAACTTGAGGCAATTAACTTGTGAAGAATTACAATTCGGTCCAATTTTATTAACAACAAAAAATGCCTATTTTTATAAAAAATGGCAACGTGAACTATCAGCGTTAGTTAAAATTAAATCACATCTAAATGAGCAACAACATAAAGAACGATTAAATGAATTAAATGCAGATATTGCTGTTATTGAAAGGGTGTTGAAGAATGACAATTAAAGAACTAATGATGCTATTAGATAGTAAAGTTCCTTTTAACACTGCAGAATCATGGGATAATGTGGGGTTATTAATTGGTGATGAAACGGAAAAAGTAAGAGGTATACTTACAGCATTAGATTGTACTGAAGCAGTTGTAGATGAAGCCATTGAGTTAAACTATAATACCATTATTAGTCATCATCCTCTCATTTTTAAAGGAGTTCAAAGTATAGAGAATAAAGGTTATGGTAAAATCATTCGCAAATTAATACAACATAATATTAATTTAATTGCGATGCATACTAATTTAGATGTTAATCCTGTTGGTGTTAATTATATGTTAGTCAATACATTAAAATTAAAGCACATTCGTCAAATTAACCAGCAACAACATCGTTATTTTAAAGTGCAAACTTATATACCTAAAGTAGATGTTAAAGCGTTTAAAGATCGTTTATCACAGGCAGGTTTAGCACAAGAAGGTAATTATGAGTATTGCTTCTTTGAAACTGAAGGATTAGGACAATTTAAACCTGTGGGAGATGCCAATCCACATATTGGCGACATAGACAAAATAGAATGTGTTGAAGAAGTAAAAGTGGAATTTATGATTGATTATGGACAACAAGATTTAACTGAACAATTGATTAAAGCATATCATCCTTATGAAACGCCAGTTTATGATTTTATTGAGATAGTTGATAAATCAGATTATGGATTAGGCATAATGGGAGAACTTACTAATCCTATGTCAATTCAACAATTTTCAGAATATGCTAAAAATCAACTTCAAATTCCTAGTGTTCGATTTGTTGGTCCCTATGATCAACAAATTAAATCAATTGCAATTATTGGAGGCAGTGGCATTGGCTTTGAATATAAAGCTAAATGCCAAGGTGCAGATATTTTTGTTACTGGTGATATCAAACATCACGATGCACTAGATGCTGCTATTCAAGGTGTTAATTTGTTAGATATTAATCATTATAGTGAATATATTATGAAACAAGGTTTAAAAGCTTTATTAGATAGTTGGCTTGAAGATTTGAATATAGACGTTAAAGTAAAAGCATCACAAATAAACACTGATCCATTTCATTATGTTTAATCATTCATTGCTTGTGATTTCGTGTATCTGAACAATCGATATAAGTCAAATTTATAGAGTTAGTATCATCTAATTAGCTTATATATTACTGTATAGTTCTAACAACGTCATTGTCACTAAAAATAAGTTTCAATGACTCAAGTGTACAAATATCAACACAATCAGTTAAATTTAACCATCCTTTGATTGATTAATCTAGTACTACAAACTCGAGATTTCTAATTGTTGAAATTTCGAGTTTTTTATTGTTTTTATTTAAAATAGTAGATATATACTTTATAATAGTTAAGATGAACTTATAAGGAGGCCAAATCATGGCAAAACATCCATTTGAACAATTTAATCTAGATTCTAGTTTAATTGACGCTGTGAAAGACCTTAATTTTGATAAACCAACAGAAATTCAAAATCGTATCATTCCAAGAATTTTAAAAAGAACTAATCTAATTGGTCAATCTCAAACAGGTACAGGAAAATCTCATGCATTTTTATTACCATTAATGCAATTAATAGATAGCGACATTAAAGAACCACAAGCCGTCGTAGTAGCACCAACACGTGAATTAGCACAACAATTATATGATGCTGCTAACCATTTAAGTAGCTTTAATAAAGATATCTCAGTTAAATTATTTATTGGTGGAACTGATATTGAAAAAGATAAGCAAAAAACGACAAATCAACCACAATTAATTATTGGTACTCCAACTAGAATTAATGATCTAGCTAAAAGTGGTCATTTACACGTCCATTTAGCTAGTTATTTAGTAATAGATGAAGCGGATTTAATGATAGATTTAGGTTTAATTGAAGATGTAGACTATATTGCATCTAGATTAGATGACAATGCTAATATTGCTGTCTTTAGTGCTACAATTCCACAACAATTACAACCATTTTTAAGAAAATATTTAAATCAACCAGAATTTGTTGAAGTTGATAGCAAACAGCAAAATAAAAAGAACATAGAATTCTTTTTGATACCAACTAAAGGTACAGCTAAAGTTGATAAAACGTTGAAATTAATTGATATTTTAAATCCATATTTATGTATTATCTTTTGTAATAGTCGCGATAATGCAGATGAACTTGCTCGTAATCTTAACGAAGCTGGGGTTAAAGTAGGCATGATTCATGGTGGTTTAACTCCTCGTGAACGTAAACAACAAATGAAGAGAATTAGAAATTTAGAATTTCTATATGTCATTGCCAGTGATTTAGCGTCAAGAGGTATAGATATAGAAGGTGTTAGTCATGTCATTAATTTTGATGTACCTAATGACATTGATTTCTTCACACATCGCGTTGGTAGAACTGGAAGAGGTAATTATAAAGGTGTAGCAATTACACTATATAGTCCAGACGAAGAGCATAATATCGCATTAATAGAAGATCGAGGTTATAGTTTTAAAAATGTCGATATTAAGAATGATGAACTAACAGAAATTAAAGCGCATAATGCAAGACAACGTCGTACGCGTAAAGATGATCATTTAACAAATCAAGTTAAGAATAAAGTGCGTAGTAAAACTAAAAATAAAGTTAAACCAGGATATAAAAAGAAATTCAAACAAGAAGTCGATCGTATGAAACGTCAAGAGCGTAAACAATTCAGCAAACAGCAGAATAGACAAAAACGTAAACAAAATAAAAAAGGTTAGGTGTAGTTAATGTTATTAGGATCACATGTTTCAATGAGTGGTAAGAAAATGTTAGAAGGTTCTGCTGAAGAGGCACATAAATTTGGCGAATCAACATTTATGATTTATACAGGAGCACCACAGAATACAAGACGAAAAAGTATTGAGGATTTAAATATTGAAAAAGGTCATGAAGTAATGGATAAGTACGGCTTATCGAATATTGTCGTACATGCACCTTATATCATTAATATTGCCAATACTACTAAACCCGAAACGTTTAACCTTGGTGTTGATTTCTTACAACAAGAAATTGAAAGAACACAAGCAATAGGTGCAAAAGATATTGTACTTCATCCTGGTGCGCATGTTGGTGCTGGTGTTGACGCAGGAATCAATAAAATTATCGAAGGTTTAAATGAAGTTTTAACTAATGATAATAATGTTAGAATTGCGCTTGAAACTATGGCTGGTAAAGGAACAGAAATTGGTCGTTCATTTGAAGAATTAGCTAGAATCATTGATGGAGTGCAAAATAACGAACGTTTATCAGTATGCTTTGATACATGTCATACACATGATGCTGGTTATAACGTTAAAGAAGATTTTGATGGTGTTTTAGCAGAATTCGATAAAATTATTGGTGTCGATCGAATAAAAGTAGTTCATGTTAATGACTCTAAAAACGAGTGTGGAGCTCATAAAGACCGCCATGAAAATATTGGCTTTGGTTATATCGGCTTTGATGCATTAAACGATATCGTTCATCATAATCAATTTAAAGATATACCAAAGATATTAGAAACACCATATGTAGGTGTTGACAAAAAAGATAAAAAACCACCTTATAAATTTGAAATTGAAATGCTCAAATCACAACAATTTGATCCACAACTTAAAGAAAAAATTATGGCGCAATAATTTTTTATGCTCTCGATTAGATACAATACTCAATGTATTTATCTATTAGGGAGTATTTTTTGGGATTTTTTACAGGCGAAAACATTACTATTTACATAATTAACTATGCATTGTATAGTTAAATGCGAGGTGAAAATACAAATGACACCAGTCTTTGAATTGAAAAATGTAAATTATTATTATGATGATAAGCAAGTATTGGAAAATATAAATATTAAAATAAATAAAGGTGAATTTTTAGCTATTGTGGGACCAAACGGAGCAGGTAAATCTACATTGTTAAAATTAATATTAGGTTTATTGCCCTTACAAAACGGCGAAATATATGTTGATGGAATCAATTATAAAAATAAAAAATCATCAATAAAACTAAGTTATGTTTCCCAAAAAGCAAATGCCTTTAATTCAGGCTTTCCAGCAAGTGTCAAAGAAGTCGTTTTAAGTGGATTAACTAAAACTAAGAGATTATTTCAAAAATTTAATAGACAAGATATTGATAAGGTCGAACAGGTATTACATAGGTTAAACATTGCTAATTTGATGAATAAGAACATTGCAGAATTATCTGGAGGTCAACAACAAAGAGTGATGATAGCGAGAGCATTAATTTCTGAGCCTACAGTGTTAGTTCTAGACGAACCTACGAATGGTATAGATGCTAAACATGTCAATGAATTCTATGATACTTTAGAACAATTGAAACAAGAAGGTATCACAATAATACTTGTTACTCATGATATTGGAGTAGTTGCAGATACCGCTACTGAAGTAGCATGTTTAAATAAACATTTACATTTCCACGGTACAACAGAGGATTTTAAATCACTTGATGAAGTTGAAATATCAAAAATATATGGTCATCCTGTTAGATTTGTTGACCATCAACATAATCGTGAATGTTGTAGTTAAAATAAATTAGTATTAGCGAAGGAGTGGCATTATTGATTGATGCATTATTAAATTTTGATTTTATGAGGTACTCCTTGATTAGTGGTATCTTAATAGGTTTTATTGCGCCTTTGATTGGTGCTTTTATTGTGGTTAGGCGTCTATCTTTAATTGCTGACGCACTTAGTCATGTGACCTTAGGTGGTATATCATTTGGCATGTTTTTATTAACTATTTTACCTGCTGCATCATTTATCAACCCGATGTGGTTTGGTATCTTGTTTGCTATAATTGGTGCGTTGTTAATTGAAGAACTAAGAACATCTTATAAATCCTATCAAGAAATTGCTATACCAATCATTATGAGTGCAGGCATTGCATTAAGTGCAATTTTTATTTCGTTAGCAGATGGATTTAATCAAGAAATTGTTGGACTACTCTTTGGTTCGATTAGTGCTGTTAACTTGAGTGACTTAACTACAATCATCATAATTACAGTGCTAGTATTACTATTTATTGCATTCTTTTATAAAGAATTATTTATTTTGTCGTTTGACGAAGAATACAGTAAAGTTATTGGAATTCCTAAATGGATTCAATTTTTATTTATTGCAATAGTAGCTATGGTGATTTCTGCATCTATGAGAGTAGTGGGAATATTATTAGTAAGTGCACTAATTACATTACCTATAGCTATAGCTATGCGATTGACAAAAAGTTTCAAACAATTAATTATATTAAGTGTTATTTTAGGTGAATTTGCTGTAATTGTAGGTTTAGTTTTAGCATTTTATATGAATATTTCACCTGGTGGTGTTATTGTAGTATTATTAGTTATTCTATTAATATTAACGATGATGTATCAAAAGGTTAGAGTTAAGTTGAAAAAGGGAGTAAGTAGTAATGAATACAAATGATGCAATTAAAATTTTAAAAGATAATGGACTAAAATATACTGATAAACGTAATGATATGGTAAATTTATTTGTCAAAGAAGATAAATATATCAATGCAAAATTTATTCAACAAGAAATGGATAAAGATTATCCGGGTATATCATTTGATACAATTTATAGAAATTTACATCTATTTAAAGATTTAGGCATTATTGAAAGTACTGAATTAGACGGGGAAATGAAGTTTAGAATTGCTTGTACGAATCATCACCATCATCACTTTATTTGTGAAATATGCGGTGATACAAAAGTTATTGAGTACTGCCCAATCGAACAAATAAAATCTTCATTACCAGGTGTGGACATTCATCAACATAAATTAGAAGTTTATGGTGTTTGTGAAAGTTGTCAACAATAATTTATTAAGACTCATACAAAGATTTTCAATTGTATGAGTCTTTATTTTTTGGCTCTATAATATTTTTTACATAAGATACATAAAACAAAGAGAATTACAATTGATAAAACTATTGCATAAATCCTACTAAATTTTATTTTCACATTATAAAATTCATTAAAGGATTACATTTGTTTAAACAAATGCATAAGATGGGAGGGGGATAAAAATAATTATTTCATAACAAATTATTTCATAATCCTCCCAGCAAGACTGACTAGTGTTATAAAACGTTGATTTATCACCATTTTATAACACAGACAGATACTGTCATATGAATAATTTGAAGTGTAAAATACTTATTATCTCAGCCACTTCTTTATACTCCATTGGTATGATTTATTTATTAATTATGACTTTTTTACTAATAAAATGTTTAAAAATTTGTCATTTGAGTTATATTAAAGATATAGGAATAATAATAAGTTACTAATAAGCATAAACTTTGTTGTTAATATTAGAGCTTGTTATTATAGTTATATAGACATTTTAGGAGGATGATTATTTATGGCTTTTGAATTACCAAAATTACCATATGCATATGATGCATTAGAACCACATATTGACAAACAAACTATGGAAATTCACCATGACAAACATCATAATACGTATGTAACAAAATTAAATGCAGCAGTAGAAGGAACTGATTTAGAATCTAAATCAATCGAAGAAATCGTAGCTAACTTAGATAGCGTACCTTCTGATATCCAAACAGCAGTACGTAATAATGGTGGAGGTCACTTAAACCATTCATTATTCTGGGAAATGTTATCTCCAAACTCAGAAGAAAAAGGTACAGTTGTTGAAAAAATTAAAGAACAATGGGGTTCTTTAGATGAATTCAAAAAAGAATTCGCAGACAAAGCAGCTGCACGCTTCGGTTCTGGATGGGCATGGTTAGTAGTAAATAACGGTAACTTAGAGATCGTTACTACTCCAAACCAAGATAACCCATTAACTGAAGGTAAAACACCTATCTTAGGTTTAGATGTTTGGGAACATGCATACTACCTAAAATATCAAAACAAACGTCCTGATTATATCAGTGCATTTTGGAATGTTGTTAACTGGGAAAAAGTTGACGAATTATACAATGCAGCTAAATAATAGATGTTTTTCAGCGGTCTCTTTGTGAGACCGTTATTTTTTTGTTTAAAAAGATAGAAAAATTGAGCAAATTCATATATCATTTAAGATGAAAGACTTTGAATAGAGGTATGTTGCTTTGCTAAAAAGACTAAAAGAAAAATCAAATGATGAAATTGTTCAAAACACAATCAATAAAAGAATTAACTTTATATTTGGCGTAATTATCTTTATATTTGCAATAATGATCTTGAGGTTAGGTTATTTGCAAATTGCACAAGGCAGCCATTATAAGCAAATTATAAAAAGTGATGAAAATATAACAGTAAATGAATCTGTTCCACGTGGACGCATATTAGATCGTAACGGGAAAGTACTTGTAGATAATGCATCTAAAATGGCGATTACATATACTAGAGGTAGAAAAACAAGTCAAAGTGAAATGTTAGATACAGCTGAGAAACTATCAAAATTAATTAAAATGGATACCAAAAATATAACTGACAGAGATAAAAAAGATTTTTGGATTCAACTTCATCCCAAAAAAGCTAAACAATTGATGACGAAAGAGCAGTCATTACTTTTAGATGGAAGTATTAGTCAAGAACAGTATGATAAGCAATTACGCTCAAAAATTAGCAAAAAACAACTTGATGACTTATCTAAAAAAGACCTTCAAGTTTTAGCCATTTATCGTCAAATGAATGCTGGATCTGTTTTGGATCCACAGATGATAAAAAATGAGGATGTTAGCGAGAAAGAATATGCTGCTGTATCTCAACAATTATCTAAATTACCAGGTGTAAACACATCTATGGATTGGGATAGAAAATATCCATATAAAGATACTTTACGTGGTATTTTTGGAGATGTGTCTACACCATCAGAAGGTCTTCCTAAAGAATTAACCGAGCAATATTTATCAAAAGGCTACTCTAGAAATGATAGAGTAGGTAAATCTTATCTTGAATATCAATATGAAGATGTATTAAGAGGTAAGAAAAAAGAAATGAAATATACTACAGATAAATCAGGTAAAGTGATTTCGTCCGAAGTAATTAATCCAGGTGCTCGTGGTAATGATTTACAACTAACGATTGATATAGACTTACAAAAAGAAGTTGAATCATTGTTAGACAAACAAATTAGCAGACTTCGAAGTATGGGTGCTAAAAATATGGATAACGCTATGATCGTTGTGCAAAATCCCAAAAATGGTGACATCTTAGCAATGGCAGGTAAGCAAATAAGCAAAAGCGGCAAGTTAACTGATTATGACATAGGCACATTTGCTTCTCAATTTACTGTTGGTTCATCTGTAAAAGGTGGAACATTACTTGCTGGTTATCAAAATAAAGCTATCAAAGTTGGAGAGCAGATGGTTGATGAACCATTACATTTCCAAGGTGGTTTAACAAAACGTTCATATTTCAATAAGAATGGACACATAACAATTAATGATAAAGAAGCATTAATGCATTCTTCTAACGTTTATATGTTTAAAACGGCATTAAAATTAGCTGATAGTTCATATTATTCTGGTATGCCTCTACCAACCGACATTACAGAAGCTGCACAAAAATTAAGAAAAGGTTTAAATCAAGTTGGTTTAGGTGTTAAGACTGGTATAGATTTACCAAATGAAACTAAAGGGCAAATTGAGCCATTAACAAATAATCCAGGTAATTATTTAGATTTATCTATAGGACAATATGATACTTATACACCGTTACAACTTTCTCAATATGTTTCAACAATCGCTAATAATGGTTATAGAATTCAGCCACATTTAGGAATGACAATACATGATTCTACTAACAAAGATGAACTTGGACCAGTGAAACGTAAAATTAAAGGACATGTATTAAATAAAGTAAACAATTCTGAAGATGAAATTAAAGAAGTTCAAGAAGGATTCAAGATGGCTTTCAATAATAAAGATGGAACTGGCTATGCTAGCTTTAAAGATACTGTTGTGCCATCAGCAGGAAAAACTGGTACTGCTGAAGTTTTCCAAGATGGAGAGCCAAGAGTAAACTCAACTTATATTGGTTATGCACCAATCGATAATCCAAAGCTTGCATTTTCAATTGTCTATACTAACCAACCTGTTCCACCACCTTGGTTACCGGGTGGAGATTTAGGTAAAGATGTGATTAATTATTATTTTAAACATCAAGGTAAAGATAGCGCACAAAAAGATAATAATAAATAGTAAAAATAATAAATTATACTAAACTGTCTGTATAAAATTTTAACTTTGCAAATATTATAGTTATTGGTATAATGATAAAGTCGTATTTAGAAATGGTAAGGAGGAATAATCATGCGCGTAAACGTTACATTAGCTTGTACAGAATGTGGTGACAGAAACTACATTACAACTAAAAACAAAAGAAACAATCCAGAACGTATTGAAATGAAAAAGTTCTGTTCACGTGAAAACAAACAAACTTTACATCGTGAAACTAAATAATTTTTAATTATATTTAATAACAGTTAAAAGTGGAATCTCTTAATTAAGAGGTTTCACTTTTTTTATACAATAGACAATTAAAATGAATCAAAAACAAGTTATTGTTTAAATAATTTCACAAGACAACATAGTTCAACACGTAATTTTATAAATTATTAAAATGGCGTATTATTTTTTATAATTTATTACATAAGTATTAAATACAAAAAAACTTCTTGCTATTAAAATAGCAGATTAGAGGATTACAATTAGCTGCTTAGGTACTAATTGCATAAGAGCTTCCAGCTATTAAAATAGCAGATTAGAGGATTACAATTAGCTGCTTACGAACTAATTGCATAAGAGCTTCTAGCTATTAAAATAGCAGAAGCTCTAAAATTTCAACTTAATGACATTAAAAGGTATAAACGTTATAATAATATTGAACAAAGTGGGTGTTTAAATGAATAAGAAGGAAATAAGGCAACAAATTTTACGGCGGTTGAAAGAATTTAATGGTAATAAAAAAAGGCAGGCTGATAAATATTTAGCAGATCAGTTATTTGCAACAAGTGAATATCAACATGCACAAACTATTGCTTTAGTTTTATCGTTCAATCATGAAGTAAATACTTTTCCAATTATTGAGCAAGCATTACAAGATGGAAAAAGTGTTTATGTTCCAGAAATGGATTATAAAAGTCGTCTAATGACATTCAAAGAAATAGATAATATAAATGAAATAGCAAAAGATAAAAAAGGCATATATTATGCAACATCAAATGGTCAGACAACAAATGAACTTGATTTAATTGTTGTTCCAGGTGTGGGTTTTCAACAGGATGGCTATAGAATTGGTTATGGTGGAGGCTATTATGATAAGTTTTTAAGTGCTTTTCCAACTAGTACTATTAGTCTCTTATATGATTTTCAATTGACAACTTTTGATCCAGAATCATTTGATCAAGTTGTTGATAAATTAATAATTTACAGAACTTCTTAACGGAGGAACAAATGGATATTGATAAACAATTTTGGAAGACGATATATTATTGGATTAGGTATTTAAAATTTGATGTGGTAAGTTCTGAAAAAGAAGATAGTGAAGTATGGTTAGCAAATAAAAGGAAGAAACAAATTGCTATATTTAAAAAGTCAGAAATAACTACACAAGAAATAAGATTTGATAAAGCAAGAGTATTAGAACATACACAAGAAATAAATCAATTTATAGATTTTGAGCTTCAAAGCGTTGATATCTATTATTTTACAGATACAGATATTATGCCCGAGCAATATAATGAAAATGGACCATTAAAAATAAAGTTTAAGGTTATAAAAAATAAAGTTGATTTACAAAAGTTAATGCCCAATATTTTCATGTCTAAGTTAATTGCCGAAGATAACGATAAGAAGACCTATATGTTTTATAAAAAGAAAGTGTTATCGACCAACTTTTTAGATACATATATGCAAAAATTCACGCCAGCAACGTATTTATTAATTTTAATTAATGTTTTTATATGGCTATGTATGATTCTCTATTTGAACAACTTTTCAAATGTAAAGTTATTAGAAGTTGGCGGATTAGTTCATTTTAATGTTGTACATGGAGAATGGTATAGATTAATTACATCTATGTTTCTACATTTTAATTTCGAACATATTTTAATGAATTTATTGTCACTTTTTATTTTTGGTAAGATTGTCGAAGCAATATTAGGTTCATGGAGAATGCTAGGTATTTACTTTATAGCAGGCCTATTTGGTAACTTTGTATCATTGTCATTTAATACTACAACCATTTCAGTAGGTGCTAGTGGTGCAATATTCGGCTTAATTGGCTCAATTTTTGCAATGATGTATTTATCAAAAACATTTAATCGAAAAATGTTAGGACAACTATTAATTGCTTTAGTTATTTTAATTGGTATATCACTATTTATGTCAAACATTAATATAGTTGCACATTTAGGTGGCTTTATTGGTGGTTTATTAATTACGTTGATTGGCTATTATTATCATCATAATCGTAATGTGTTTTGGGGATTAATCATATTTTTACTTATATTATTTGTGGCGATGCAAATAAGAATTTTTACTATTAAAGAAGACAATATTTATAATAAACTTATTAAAGATGATATGTTGGATGGACAATATGAGAATGCACAAAATCTTGTTAAAAAAACAATTAATAAAGATTATGCGGATGATGAAACATATTATTTAAGTGGCTTAATAATGGCTACTGAAAATTCAAGATCAGAAGGAATGACAGAATGGGAAAAAGGTCTTAGATTATTTCCTAAGTCAGGAATCTTAAATTATGAATTGGCTATTGCAAATAGAGCATTAAATGACAATGACAAAGCTTTAAAATATGCACGCAAAGCTGTTAACGTTGATCGAAGTAATAGTGACTATGTAAATTTAGAAAAAGAGTTGACGAAGACACATGACTCGAAACATTAACAATTTTTATGATGTTCAACAATTATTAAAAAATTATGGGTTTATTATTTATTTTAAAAATAAAGCTGATATGTATGAGATGATGCAACAAGAAATTAGTTCGTTATATAATTATGAGTTATTAACAAAAGATGAATACTTACAATGTAAACTAATAATCAATCAAAGAAGGAATGAAGAATAATGACAAAAATAATTTTAGCTGCAGATGTTGGTGGGACAACATGCAAATTAGGAATCTTCTCATCTGAATTAGAACAATTACATAAATGGTCAATTCATACTGATACTAGTGATGAAACTGGTTATTTATTATTAAAAGGTATATATGATTCATTTGTAGAAAAAGTAAAAGAAAATAATTATGATATGTCAGATGTCATAGGTGTTGGTATGGGCGTTCCTGGACCCGTTGATTTTGAGTCAGGTGTTGTAAATGGAGCAGTCAATTTATATTGGCCTAATAAAGTCAATGTTAGACAAATATTTGAAAAATTTGTAAATTGTCCAGTATATGTAGATAATGATGCCAATATTGCAGCACTTGGAGAAATGCACAAAGGTGCAGGTGAAGGTGCTGATGATGTCGTAGCAATCACTTTAGGAACTGGTTTAGGTGGTGGTATCATTTCAAACGGAGAAATCGTTCATGGACATAATGGGTCAGGAGCTGAAATAGGACATTTTAGAGCTGATTTTGATCAAAGATTCAAATGTAATTGTGGACGCTCTGGATGTATTGAAACTGTGGCATCAGCGACAGGTGTTGTTAATTTAGTGAATTTTTATTATCCTAAGTTAACATTTAGATCTTCAATTCTAAACCTTATTAAAGAAAATAAAGTTACTGCAAAAGCTGTATTTGATGCTGCAAAAGAAGGTGACCAATTCTGTATTTTTATTACAGAAAAAGTTGCTAATTATATCGGTTATTTATGTAGTATTATCAGTGTAACGAGTAATCCAAAATATATTGTTTTAGGCGGGGGCATGTCTACTGCCGGACCAATTTTAATTGAAAACATTAAAACAGAATATAATAATTTAACATTTAAACCAGCTCAATATGAAACAGAAATCGTTCAAGCGAAATTAGGTAATGATGCAGGTATTACAGGTGCTGCGGGACTAATTAAAACATATGTAATAGATAAAGAGGGGGTAAAATAATGGCTATCGTAGATGTTGTTGTTATACCAGTTGGTACAGAAGGTCCAAGCGTAAGTAAATATATTGCAGAAATTCAAAAAAAATTAGAAGAATATAAAGAAATGGGGAAAATTGACTATCAATTAACACCAATGAACACCCTAATAGAAGGTGAATTATCAGATTTACTAGAAGTAGTTAAAGTAATTCACGAACTACCATTTGATAAGGGGTTAAATCGAGTTTGTACAAATATCCGTATAGATGATAGACGTGATAAAGATCGCAAAATGAATGACAAGCTTACTTCTGTCCAAAAACATTTAGAAAAAAGTGGTGAATAAAATGAGAATTTCTAGTTTAACATTAGGTTTAGTAGATACTAACACATATTTTATTGAAGATGATAAAAGTGTCATTTTAATAGATCCATCAAGTGAAAGTGACAAAATCATCAAGAAATTAAACCAAATAAATAAACCACTTAAAGCAGTATTATTAACTCACGCACACTATGATCATATTGGTGCATTAGACGATATTATTGAAAAATATGATGTACCAGTATACATGCATGAAGAAGAATTCGATTTTTTAAAAGACACCAAGAAAAATGGCGCAGATAAATTCAAACAATTTGGACTTCCTAGTGTAACAAGTAGTGCAAAACCAAAAAGTTTGTCTGAAGGCTCTGCTGACATAGCTGGATTTAAATTCGATGTGTTACACACGCCTGGACATTCTCCAGGAAGCTTAACATTTGTTTTTGACCAATTTGCTGTTGTTGGAGATACTTTATTCAACAATGGAATTGGTAGAACAGATTTATATAAAGGTGATTATGAAACGTTAATTGATTCAATCCAAGATAAAATTTTTAATTTAGATGGTGACTTACCATTATTCCCAGGTCATGGTCCGTATACTACTGTTGATGATGAACAGTTAAATCCATTTTTACATGGTTAAATTAAAGAAAAATATTTCCCTCCTACGTGTATATTTGTAGGAGGTATTTTTATGAAGATTTTATTTCAAACTATAGTCAATAAAGCCATAGACAAGGGGGCGAGTGACATTCACTTTATACCAGTGAAAAGTGACATTCATATTAAATTTAGGATCAATGATAATTTAGAAGAATATGAACAAATAAATCTAAATGTTTATCAGAAATTAATAGTATATATGAAGTTCCAAGCTGGATTAGATGTTTCAACATATCAAGTTGCTCAAAGTGGACGTTATAGTTATCAGTACAATAAACTTTATTTTTTAAGAATATCAACTTTGCCGTTATCATTGGGTTTAGAAAGTTGTGTTATCCGTATTGTTCCTCAATATTTACAAAACCAACAATCACCTTATAATTTTAATGATTTTAAACATTTAATGAACAAAAAACAAGGATTATTACTATTCAGTGGTCCAACTGGTTCAGGTAAGACAACTTTAATGTATCAAATGGTTGCATTTGCCAATAAAGAATTAAATTTGAATGTTGTTTCAATCGAAGATCCTATAGAAATTCAATTACCTGGAATTGTCCAAGTAAATGTAAATGAAAAAGCAGGTATCAATTATGTTAATACATTTAAGGCGATTTTACGATGTGATCCCGATGTTATATTAATAGGAGAAATTAGAGATAAAGAAGTTGCTAAATGCGTGATACAAGCAAGTTTAAGTGGTCATTTAGTGTTAACAACATTACATGCTAACGATTGCAAAGGTGCTATATTACGTTTACTAGAAATGGGTATTTCAGTCCAAGAATTACTACAGTCGACTAATTTAATCATTAATCAGCGCTTGGTGACAACAACATCAAATGATAGACAGTTGGTATGTGAAATTATGACTCAGCAACAAATGCATTATTTTTTTGATAATAATCAATCTTTACCACGTACCTTTGAAAAATTAGAAAGTAAACTAAGTGATATGACAAGAGCAGGTGTCATTTGTGAGAAAACAATGGATAAATATATTTAAATTTCAACATACAACTCGGCAATTAAGTAAAGATAAGCAAATTGATCTGTTATTAAATCTTAATAAACTATTAGCATTTGGATTTACGTTATATGATAGTTTTCAATTTTTAAATCTACAATATGATTACAAAAATAAAAATCTTCCAAATAATATTCTTCAACAAATATCTAATGGTGCAACTTGTCATGATATATTAAAATTACTAGGATTTAACAACGCCGTGCTTATGCAAGTATATTTAGCAGAACGATATGGCAACTTAATTGATACATTAGAAGAAATTGCTAATTATTTACAAACAAATAGAGCTTCTGAACAACAATTTATCAAAACCTTACAATATCCTTTCATTCTCATCTCTATTTTCTTAGGAATGATCATATTGTTGAATCATACGATTATTCCGCAATTCCAACAATTATTTAATTTAATGAATGTGAAACTCTCTTCATTTCAACAACTTCTATTAGCTGTGATTACGGCGTTACCCTCGATGATTTTATACTTCACAAGTCTACTTATTTTAATACTAATTGCGATAAAGTTGATTTATCAACAGTTTTCAGTTCATAGAAAAATTCAATTTATTACCAAAATACCAATATTGTCTAGTTATTATAAATTATTAAAAACTTATTATATTACCAATGAATTATGCTTATTTTTAAAAAATGGGATCAATTTACAATCCATTGTTGATGTTTATATAAACCATAATAACGATAAATTCAGACAGTATTTAGGTGAATTTATTTTAGTTCAATCAGAAAAAGGACTAACGCTTCCTCAAATTATATCTAAGTTACCATGTTTTAATAAGTTACTTATAAAGTTTATCAATCAAGGTGAGAAGCGGGGTAAATTAGATATCGAATTAAAACTCTATAGTCAAATATTAATTAAACAATTACAACTCAAAATGCATAAAGATATAAAAATTATTCAACCAATTATATTTTTGTTTTTAGCTGTTTTTATTATGGCAATTTATTTAGTTATTATGTTACCTATGTTTCAAATGATGCAAAATATTAACTAGTGAGGAGATAGTTATGAAGAAATTTTTATTTAAAACTAAAGCTTTTACCTTAATCGAGATGTTACTTGTTTTATTAATTATCAGTTTATTATTAATTTTAATTATACCTAATATAGCTAAACAAACAGCACATGTTCAAACGACTGGTTGTAAAGCTCAAGTGAAAATGGTGAATAGTCAAATAGAAGCATATTTATTAAAGCATAATAGTAATCCATCAACGATTGATGATCTTGTAGCTGAAGGCTTTATTAAAGAAGACCAAAAGACATGTAAATCTGGTGAAAAAATTACAATAAGTAATGGAGAAGCAGTTGCCAATTAACAAAGTTAAAGCATTTACAATGATAGAAATGTTATTTGTGCTGTTAATGGTTTCGATTATTTTATTGACTACATTAACTTCAAAAAGTCTCAGGAATCTTGAAACAATGAATAGTGAAATGCAACTATCATCATTTATTTTACAACTGGATTATCTGAAATCTAAAGCTATTATAACCCAAGGTCCCATTTTAATTCAGTTTGTTAAACATTCAAATCAAGTTAAAGTAACTGAAAACAATAAAACTTCATATTTTTTATCAATAAATAATGCTGAAATAATTAGTATAAATAAAGTAAATTATTTATATTTTGACAAGAGGGGTAATATTAAGCCATTTGGGAGCATAACTATTAAAGTGAATAAAGCATATTATAAAGTTATATTTCATATAGAAAAAGGTAGGATTCGTTATGAGAAATTATAGAATTAAAGCCTCATTTATATTAGATGGTTTAGCTAGTTTTAGTATCATCATAATAATAACGACATTAATTGTTCCATTTGTGCAACAGTTAAATCATTCTTATCAATATCAATTAGAGAAACTAGATGATAAAAAAACAATATTAGTAGCAGTAAGTCACTATCACAGCGAGCAATTAAAGAAAGGAGTCAACCTAGGGGTGCATAAAATAATTCAACAAGGAAATCAAGTATGCACAACTAAATATGCAACAAATGAGACGACTTGCATTAAATTTTAAAGTTAAAGCTTTTACCTTAGTAGAAATGTTATTTGCTATGGTACTTATCATGTCAATATTACAATTCACACCTCAATTATTAATTTATTGTCAATATATTAAATACCAAGCTAAAGAGACATATACGATAGATTATGAGTTCTTTTCTAGAGACTTTATAAAAGAACTTAAAGATATCAAGCATAAAAATATAACCATTAGTAATAACTCAATTTATGTGAATGCTGGGAAAGATAATATTGAGTATAAGTTGTTAAATCATAAAATTATTAAAATTATAAATCATAATGGTAACATCACATTATTGAATAACGTAGAGAAATTTAAAGCTACAGTAATTAATGAAAATGTAATTAAAATAGATATTGAAATTCATAGAGGAAGGTATTTCAAAAATCAAACAATTTATTTATAATAAACCTGCTTATTTCACTCCTTTTTTACTTATTTTATTAGCTATTTATTTTTCGATTTTCACTTTTTATATTAGTCAGTATAGTATAAAATTAAAAACAATACATAATCTTGAAAGTGATTACGATGAACAAATAGTTAAGTCGTTGAAAGAAGGAAATAAGTATGATAGAAAACGATAATACAATAATATTAATTGGTTTTATGGGCAGTGGAAAAACTACAATAGGCAACTATTTTGCACAAAAACAAGATTTAACTTTTGTCGACTTAGACCAATATATAGAAAGACAAGAAAGCAAGACAATACCTAATATATTTAATGAATATGGTGAACAATATTTTCGTCAATTAGAAAGTAAATATTTACAAGAGTGCATCAGTAAATATGAAGTCATAGCAACTGGTGGAGGTATTGTTGAAAGTGAAGACGCATTTAAGCAATTAAAGAAACAAAAATATGTTATTTGGCTAGATGGTAATATTAAAACACTTTATGACAGAGTAATAAATGATCCACATCGACCTAACGCCCAAAATAAAACGTTAGAGCAATTAAATAACTTGTATTCTTCTAGATATTTAAGATATAATGAAATCGCATTCACGAAGTTGCAAAGTGATTTACTAACAACTTCAGAAATATATAATGAATTGCTAAATTTAATAAAAGCGACTGATCAATATTAGAGAGAATGACTTTGAAACATAGCTAAAACGTTTTAAGGCTCATCGCCGAAGGTGCAAGTAATAAATACGAAACTCTCAGGCAAAAGGATAATATTGTAACGCGTTCCTGAATTAGTGATTTTAAACAGGGTAGCATAAGCTATCCTGTTTTTTTAAAATTTAAGGGGGTATTTCAATGTCAAGCGATTTAAAACAAACACCTTTATATCAAAATTATGTTGATAGAGGAGCGAAAATTGTAGAGTTTGGTGGATGGGCAATGCCTGTTCAATTTTCTAGTATTAAAGAGGAGCATAATGCTGTTCGATATGAAATTGGCCTATTTGATGTAAGTCATATGGGAGAAATTAAAATATCTGGACAAGATGCTAGTGAATTTGTTCAATACCTTTTATCTAATGATACAAACAACTTAACTGAATCTAAAGCATTATATACTGCACTGTGTAATGAAGAAGGTGGAGTAATTGATGATTTAGTAATATATAAACTAGACGATAATGAATATTTATTAGTCGTTAACGCTGCAAATACTGATAAAGATTATAATTGGATTAACAAAAATAATAATAATTTCCAAGTTCAAATTGAAAATGTTTCGGATCAATTCGGTCAACTAGCACTGCAAGGACCCAAAGCACGAGACTTAATGAATCAATTAGTAGATGTTGATATTTCTGACATGACGATGTTTGAATTTAAACAAAATGTAGAGTTATATCGAACAAAAGTGATATTATCTCAATCTGGTTACACAGGCGAGGACGGTTTCGAAATATATTGTGATATTAAAGATACTGAAAAAATCTGGAATGGTTTATTAGAGTATGATGTTGTACCTTGTGGTTTAGGCGCAAGAGATACGTTAAGACTTGAAGCAGGATTACCATTGCACGGACAAGATTTAACCGAATCAATCACACCATATGAGGGCGGTATTGCTTTTGCAGCTAAACCATTAATTGATGCTGATTTTATTGGTAAATCTGTATTAAAGGATCAAAAAGAAAATGGTTCACCTAGACGTACAGTGGGACTTGAACTTTTAGAAAAAGGGATTGCTAGAACTGGCTATGAAGTTATGGATTTAGATGGTAAAGTTATAGGAGAAGTAACTTCTGGAACTCAATCACCATCATCTGGTAAATCAATTGCTTTTGCTATTATTAATAGAGATGAATTTGAAATGGGTAGAGAGTTACTTGTTCAAGTAAGAAAGAAACAGTTGAAAGCAAAAATTGTCAAAAAAAATCAAATTGAAAAATAATTTTACTAAGGGGTGTGCATTGTGAGTCATCGTTATATACCTTTAACTGAAACTGATAAAAAAGAAATGTTACATACAATAGGTGCAGAATCAATAGGCGAACTTTTTGGTGATGTTCCAGGGGATATATTATTAGATAGAAATTTAAATATTGCAGAAGGTGAAGCAGAAACAACTTTACTAAGAAGACTGAATAGAATTGCTAGTAAAAATATAACGAAAGAAACACATACTTCGTTTTTAGGAGCAGGAGTATACGATCATTACACACCTGCTGTAGTAGATGCTATGATTTCTAGATCAGAATTCTATACTGCCTATACACCATATCAACCAGAAATTTCTCAAGGTGAACTTCAAGCAATATTTGAATTTCAAACTTTAATTTGTGAATTAACTAATATGGATGTAGCAAACTCATCTATGTATGATGGTATGACAAGTTTTGCAGAAGCATGTATTTTAGCATTTAGCCAAACTAAAAAAAATAAAATTGTTGTTTCAAAAGGGTTACATTATCAAGCTTTACAAGTATTAAAAACGTATGCTAAAACTCGTGAAGAGTTTGAAATAGTAGAAATAGATTTAGATGGTACTGTGACTGATTTAGATAAGTTACAGCAGGCTGTAGATGATGATACAGCAGCAGTAGCAGTGCAATATCCTAATTTTTATGGTTCAATAGAAGATTTAGAAAAAATCCATAGTTTCATTGAAGATAAAAAAGCTTTATTTATAGTTTATGCAAATCCATTAGCATTAGGATTATTAACACCTCCAGGTTCATTTGGTGCGGATATAGTAGTCGGAGATACACAACCTTTTGGTATTCCAGCACAATTTGGTGGTCCACATTGTGGATATTTTGCTACAACTAAAAAATTAATGCGTAAAGTACCTGGTCGTTTAGTTGGTCAAACACAAGATGACGAGGGTAACAGAGGTTTCGTATTGACATTACAAGCTCGTGAACAACATATTCGTCGTGATAAAGCGACTTCAAATATTTGTTCAAATCAGGCTTTGAATGCACTGGCATCATCAATAGCAATGTCAGCTCTTGGCAAACAAGGACTATATGATATTGCCGTTCAAAATTTTGAGCATGCAAATTATGCTAAACAACAATTTAAAAATAAAGGTTTTGAAGTTTTAGATGGTACCTCATTTAACGAATTTGTCGTTAAATTTAATAAACCTATCCATGAAATTAATGAAGAATTAGTTAAATTTAACATGATTGGTGGTTTTGATTTAAGTGTAGTTTCTGAAGACTTCGATAACCATATGTTAATTGCGGTAACAGAATTAAGAACTAAAGAAGAAATTGATACATTTGTTGAGAAAGCTGGTGAGCTAAATGATAAGTAAATCAAGCCCATTAATTTTTGAGAGATCAAGAGAAGGTAGATATGCCTACTCATTACCACAAAGTGATATTAATGATAATGCTGTTGAAAAATTATTAGATAATAAATTTATTCGTAAAGATAAAGCTGAATTTCCTGAAGTTGCTGAATTGGACTTAGTGAGACATTATACAGAACTATCTAATAAAAATTTTGGTGTAGATAATGGTTTTTACCCATTAGGTTCATGTACTATGAAATATAATCCTAAAATTAATGAAAAAGTAGCTAGAATACCAGGATTTAGTGAATCACATCCGTTGCAAGATGAAGAACAAGTTCAAGGGTCATTAGAAATTATTTATAGCTTACAAGAAGAGCTAAAAGAAATCACTGGTATGGATGAAGTAACTTTACAACCTGCAGCTGGTGCTCATGGAGAGTGGACAGCATTAATGATTTTTAAAGCTTATCATCAAAATAATGGTGAAGGACATCGTGACGAAGTTATCGTTCCTGATTCTGCTCATGGTACAAATCCAGCATCTGCATCTTTCGCAGGATTTAAATCCGTAACTGTAAAATCGAATGAACGCGGTGAAGTTGATATAGAAGATTTGAAAAAAGTTGTAAATGAAAACACAGCAGCTATTATGTTAACTAATCCTAATACATTAGGAATTTTCGAAAAAAATATAATGGAAATTCGTGAAATTGTTCATAATGCTGGTGGATTATTATATTATGATGGTGCTAACTTAAATGCCATTATGGATAAAGTTCGTCCTGGAGATATGGGATTTGATGCAGTACATCTTAATTTACACAAAACATTTACAGGTCCTCATGGTGGAGGAGGTCCTGGTTCAGGTCCAGTAGGTGTAGTAAAAGAACTTGCTAGTTATTTACCTAAACCAATGGTAATTAAAGATGGAGATACTTTTAAATACGATAATGATATCAAGAATTCCATAGGTCGTGTTAAACCATTTTATGGTAATTTCGGTATATATCTAAGAGCCTATACGTATATTCGAACTATGGGTGCTACAGGATTAAAAGAAGTATCTGAAGCTGCAGTTCTAAATGCTAATTATATTAAAGCACGTCTATCTGAACATTTCGACATTCCATATACTCAGTATTGTAAACATGAGTTTGTATTAAGTGGCTCAAAACAAAAAGAATTTGGTGTTAGAACATTAGATATGGCGAAGAGATTATTAGATTTTGGTGTACATCCACCAACTATCTATTTCCCACTTAATGTAGAAGAAGGTATGATGATCGAACCAACTGAAACTGAATCTAAAGAAACATTAGATTACTTTGTAGATACATTAATTCAAATAGCAAATGAAGCTAAAGAAGATCCAGATAAAGTTTTAGAGGCACCTCATACAACGATTATTGATCGTTTAGATGAAGCCACTGCAGCACGTAAACCTATTTTAAAATTTGAAAATCTGAAAAGTGAAAAAGAATAACAAAAGCAACGATTAAATTTTAAATAAAAGGATTTTACAATATTAAATGACCTATTACCGTATTTACTATGGTAGTAGGTCATTTTTTTGATTTTAAGAATTGTTAGTAACCATTTTAAATTTGATAGACTCATAAACGATTTTATAAAATGACACATTATTGCAATAATGTTGTTGTTAAAATTTTCTGTAAACGAACATCATTATTACAAGAAAAATAAAAAGCCAATGAATATGGCATAACCCAATCACTGACTTTTAATGAACCTTAATAATAATTTGTTAATCCCTAAATTTTAATTGGAATGAATAACTAATGCTCAAGCTACTTTTTAGACTTAATTTTACCAGTCCATTTTTTGTAACCGCCTTTAAGCATATAAATATCACTATATCCATTCTTTTTAAGAATACGAGCAGCTCTGTAACTAGCTATTCCATTAGCATCACATAGATATATCGGTTGGTCTTTACGTAAACCCTGAAATCTTTGCTTAAACATTGTAATCGGAATGTTACGAGAACCATTAATATGACCGTAATCATAATCTACTTTTTCCCTAACATCAATGACTTGAGCTTTTCTTAGACCTTCATGGAATTCATTTTGATCTAACTCTTTAACAGCTCTTTTATTAAGAATTTGTTGGACGATCATGTATACAATAATTGCTACTACTAGAATTATTGCAATGTACAAACTAGCACTCATCTTGCATCCTCCCTAATTAAACGATAATATAATTATAAAGCTGTTAAGTTAAATTATCAAAATATTTCACTAAAGTTTTGAAATTATTTCTATTGATAAACAACAATTAGCGAAATAAAAATAAATCATTTGTTGATAGGGGAATTTTCAATGACTGAAACTTGGAATTTTATTAATACTGGAAGTCAAGATCCATACTATAATATGGCAATGGATGAAGCTTTGTTAAACTTTGTCTCAAGAGGCGAGATTGATCCAGTAATTCGATTTTATACGTGGAATCCAGCGACATTATCTGTTGGATATTTTCAACGCTTACAAAAAGAAATAGATATTGAAAAAGTAAAAGAAAAAGGCTTTGGTTTAGTAAGACGTCAAACTGGTGGTCGAGGTGTCTTACATGATAAAGAATTGACATATAGTGTTATAGTCCCAGAATCACATCCAAATATGCCTTCGACGGTTACAGAAGCTTATAAGGTTATTTCTCAAGGTTTACTTGAAGGTTTTAAAAATCTTGGGTTTGAAACGTATTTTTCTGTTCCTAAAACACCTGAAGAAAGGCAAAAATTAAAGCAACCTAGAAGTTCCGTTTGTTTTGATGCCCCAAGTTGGTATGAGTTAGTTGTTGAAGGTCGTAAAATCGCCGGGAGTGCACAAACAAGACAAAAAGGTGTTATCTTACAACATGGATCAATTTTGCAAGATATAGATATAGATGAATTATTTGATATGTTTATATATAAAAATGAAAGATTAAAACAAAAAATGAAAGATGCATTTATTGAAAAAGCAGTTGCAATAAATGATATCTCGGAAGAACATATAACGATTAAACAAATGGAAAAGGCATTTGAGCAAGGATTTAAAACAGGTTTAAATATTGATTTAAAACCGTTTAAATTAACTGAACAACAATTGAAAGAAGTAGAAGAATTAGCCGAAAAATACCGTTCAGGTGAATGGACTTATAGAAAATAAACAAGATAATTATAATTGTAAAGTACTAATTAACATTTAAAAATTTCTGATTATGAATTAAGCACCTTGAACCTTAATTTAGTGTAAATCACAAATAAGCAGCAAAAAATGAATTCAAAAGATTCATTTTTTGCTGCTTTATATTATTTTCGTCTTTGATTTTTTTTATATTTTCTCATAGCTTTACGATATTTTCGTTGATCCTCTGTTAGGAAGAAGAAATAATAAATTAAATATATAATTCCTGCTATAACTGCTAAACTAATTAGCATTCTTGCAATAGAAAATAAAAATTCATCTATATTCATCACAAGACCAATAGCAGCAATAATTAAAACTATATAAAATAATATATTACGCATAATAAAACTCCTATTTTTATTGTGAATTGATATTAAGTTTAGCTAGCTTCTTTTGACCTCTCTGTATTTGCTTTTTATCTTTATTTTGATAACCAGTAGAAATATCATCAAAAGCTGATGTTAAATTTTTGTTTAATTTATTGATAACTTTAGCGTCTTTCTTTTCGTTACTACTTAATTTATGACCATCAAGATCTTCTGTATATTGGTCATGTGCATCAGTAATATTGTTAGATATTTTATCTAGCTTTTGTTGGATATTCTTTTGACCTTTATTTTTAGAGACATCTTGTTCGATATTGTTATAAGATTGAAGCGCAGTTGCAAGACTATCATAATAATGTGATGATGCATTTAATTTCTTGATTTTAGTATTATTAGTTGCTGTTTTTTTATTGTCTTTTTTATCTTTTTCTAAACCTTGGATTTTTGATTTTGCATCACTTATTTGTTGATCTAATTCTTGAATATCAAGTTTGAGTTGATGGTTGCTATCACGTAAGTCAGTTGTTTTGTCTTCTAATGGTGCTAAGTGTTGTGTACCACATCCGGCAAGTAAAAAAGTCACACCAACAATTGAAATCAATTTTTTCATTACAATCTCCCTAAACCAAAATCTGTTATTTATTTCACGTATTATGATATTATTTTAATGTAAAAAGGTGGAATGTACAAACATTTCACAAGGAGGATATAAATATGACTAGAATAAGTAAAGTAAGAGAAATATTAAATCAGAAACACCTTGATGCAATTATAATTATGTCTGATTATAATCGTAGATATTTATCTGGTTTCACAGGTACTAGTGGTGCATTAATTATTTCGAAAGATGAACAATATTTAATTACTGATTTTAGATATATTGAACAAGCTTCATCGCAGGCTAAAGATTTTACTATAATTAATAGAACAAATTCAATAATCGAGGAAGTTAAAAACTTGTTACATGACAACCAATATGATGATATCGGTTTTGAAGGTCATGATGTAAGCTATGATACTTATGTTGAACTTAATAAAAGTCGTTTAACATTAATTAGTATTTCTAACGCTGTAGATAAAATACGTGAAGTTAAAGATGAAGAGGAAATTGCTTTAATTAAGAAAGCAGCAACAATCGTAGATGATACGTATGAATATATTTTAACAATAGCTAAAGCAGGTATGACAGAAAAAGAATTGAAAGCCAAACTTGAAAGTAAAATGCTAGAATTAGGAGCAGAAGGACCTTCATTTGATACTATCGTTGCATCTGGTTATAGAGGTGCTTTACCACACGGCGTTGCTAGCGACAAAGTCATTGAGCAAGGTGATATGATCACCCTAGACTTTGGAGCGTATTATAACGGCTATTGTTCAGATATTACTCGTACGTTTGCTATTGGTGAGCCTGATCCAAAACTTAAAGAGCTCTATCAAATTGTATTAGAGTCACAACTAAAAGCTATTAATGAAATAAAACCAGGTATGACTGGCAAAGAGGCCGACGCATTAGCAAGAGATTATTTAAAAGATAAAGGTTATGGTAAAGAATTTGGTCATTCATTAGGACACGGTATAGGTTTAGAGATTCATGAAGGTCCTATGCTTGCTAAAACGGTTAATAATAAATTACAAGTTAACAATTGCGTGACAATTGAACCAGGTGTCTATATTGATGGTTTAGGTGGTATAAGAATAGAAGATGATATTTTAATTACAGAAAATGGCTGTGAAGTCTTTACTAAATGTACAAAAGACCTTATAGTTTTATCATAAGCGTGTATAATGAGGAGGAAACTGAATGATTTCGGTTAATGATTTTAAGACTGGTTTAACTATTTCTGTTGATAATGCAATTTGGAAAGTAATTGACTTCCAACATGTTAAACCTGGTAAAGGTTCTGCATTTGTACGTTCAAAATTACGTAATTTAAGAACTGGTGCAATTCAAGAAAAAACATTTAGAGCTGGTGAAAAAGTAGAACAAGCAATGATTGAAAACCGTCGTATGCAATATTTATATGCTGATGGTGACAATCACGTATTCATGGATAATGAAACATTTGAACAAACAGAACTTTCAAGTGACTACTTAAAAGATGAATTAAACTACTTGAAAGCAAACATGGAAGTTCAAATTCAAACTTATGAAGGCGAAACAATTGGCGTTGAATTACCTAAAACTGTTGAATTAGAAGTAACTGAAACTGAGCCTGGTATTAAAGGTGATACAGCAACAGGTGCTACAAAATCTGCTACAGTTGAAACTGGTTATTCATTAAATGTTCCATTATTCGTTAATGAAGGTGATGTATTATTGATTAATACAAGTGATGGAAGTTATATTTCAAGAGCGTAATAATCGTCTCAAACTAGCAATTAACATTTAACACAAATTACAATGAATTCTCGTGATAATATTATTATTCATTTTTAATGATTATAATTATATTGTTACGAGATTTTTTTGGCCTATCTTTAGTACTGATAAATAAAGGTTCTCTGGTTCTCTGTTTTTTAGGACTGATAATTAAA
>NZ_PPQR01000051.1 GCF_002902085.1 Staphylococcus simiae | reverse complement strand
GCTATAAAGTACTACAATTTAAGGCTATAATGTATTAATAAATGTAAGTTAATTAACTGTCTAAGAACTATATAAATCCGAAGATAATTAATATAATAATTACACTAAAAAATAAATATAGGAGTATCAACAATGAATAAATTTTTAAAATACTTTCTGATTCTTCTAGCATTAGTTCTCCTTGTTATTCCAGTTGTCTTTGCAACTATATTGTTCAAGACTTCCGAAGAGGCTTTTAACTCATCACAAGATAGTAAAAATGCTAATAGACAATCAAATTTAAGAGATGGTAAAGTAAATCCTGAAAAGCAACCCATCTCAATCTTATTTCTAGGTATTGATGATAATGAAGGTAGACGTAAAAATGGTCAAACAGATGAACATTCTCGTTCAGATGCTATGATTTTAAGTACTTTCAACCAAGATAAACATCAAATTAGAATGTTAAGTATACCTAGAGATACTATTAGTTATATTCCTAAAGTAGGATATTACGATAAAATTACACATGCACATGCCTATGGTGGTCCTATTGCCGCAATGGATTCCGTTGAAGCTACGATGAACGTCCCTGTTGATTACTATGTCCGTGTTAATATGAAAGCATTTGTAGAAGCTGTAGATGAACTAGGTGGTATTTATTACGATGTACCATATAACTTAAATGAACCAAATACAGATGATACCGGTAAAATTAAAATAAAAAAAGGTTATCAAAAATTAAATGGTGATCAAGCTTTAGCAGTAGCTAGAACGAGACATCACGATTCTGACTTAAAACGTGGACAACGACAAATGGAATTAATTAAAATCTTATTCAAAAAAGCTCAGAATGTTGATTCAGTTGCTAAATTAGATGATGTGATACAAATTGTCGGAAAAAATGCTAAACATAATTTAACTAATTCAGAAATTAAATCATTAGCTAAAATGTATTTATCTAGTGATGTTGATATCAAGACAGCTCAATTAAAAGGTAAAGATGACTTTTTAAATAATATTTATTACTATCACCCTAGTGTCGACAGTATTCAAAAATATTCTAACCTATTACGTAAAGATTTAGATTTACCTGAAATTACAAATAAAAAAGATTTCTTAGATCAACGTGTTATAGACAAATACGGATCATTAATACCATTAACAGAACTAGATGAGAGCTTATTAAGAAAAGCTCAGCGAGATACTACTGACACAGATAAAGATAAAGACGAAGACAAAGACAATCAAGAGAATAATAATGAGCAACAATCACCACAAAATAACTACCAAGTGCCGACAAATAATCAACAACAAGCTATCCCAAATCAGAACCAGCAAATGAATAATAATCAAATGGGAGCACCTGATTATAATCAATCTGTCTATTAACTAAAATGGAGGTATTCATAAAATGAGTCGCAAAACATACGAAAAGATTGCAAACATTAATGGCATGTTTAATATACTTGAACAACAAATTGTGCATAGTAAAGATATGGCACATTTTCGAAATGAATTTTTCTATGTTAATCACGAACATCGCGAAAATTACGAAGCACTATTAATTTACTATAAAAATATCATCGATAATCCAATAGTTGATGGTGCTTGTTACATTGTTGCACTTCCAGAAATCTTTGATAAAGTAGATGTTTTTGAATCAGAGCTACCTTTCTCATGGGTATATGATGAACATGGTATTACGGAAACGATGAAAACAATTAGCATCCCATTGCAATATTTAATTGCTGCAGCACTTGAAGTAACGGATGTTAATTTATTTAAACCATCTGGATTTACTATGGGAATGAATAATTGGAACATTGCTCAAATGCGAATATTTTGGCAATATACTGCTATCATTAGAAAAGAAGCCCTATAAAATTAATCGATTTAATAATACTAAGTTAAACTGTAATATGTACTAACAAATGACGTACATATTACAGTTTTTTTAGCTATTTGATAGATAAGTCAATTTTCCTTAATTTTATGCTATTATTGATAAATTAAATTAAAAAGGAGGTATTTAATGTTTAATCAAGTAATTAATGCTGCAATGTTACAAGACTGTTTTAAAATTAGAGAAGAAGTATTTGTAAACGAACAAGGGGTCCCATTAGAGCATGAAATAGATAACTACGAAGATAGTTCTACCCATTTAATTGGTTATGAGAATGATATACCGTTTGCTACATTAAGATTGCGCCCTATAGATGAACAAACAGCAAAGATTGAACGCGTCGCTGTGTTAAAACAATATCGCGGACAAGGTCAAGGTCAAGCGCTAATGATTGCCATAGAAAAGATAGCTCAACAGCTAAACTACAAGACATTAATTTTAAATGCTCAAATTCAGGCACAAGATTTCTATAAAAGTTTAAATTATGAAACACATGGGAAAGTCTTTTTAGAAGAAGGAATCGAACACATTAAAATGTCGAAAAAGGTATGACAAAATATTACAACAACGTATGATTCTTTTTAAAATGTTTGTAATAATACTTAAGTTAAGTTGACGACAATTTTATTTATTTTCACACGTCCCTATTGGTTTAGCTTAACTTTATTGTGCTAAATTATGACTTTTTTTAAATTAAGAGTATATTACAAATTGATTAAATACCATACAGAATTTCAAGCAAATACTATAATGTTAATAAATTAATAAATGTTAGGAGTAATATATATAATGGCGAAAAAGTTCAATTATAAAGTACCTTCAATGGTGGCTTTAACTTTAGTTGGTACAGCATTTACTGCACATCATGCACAAGCTGCTGAAACAACTCAGGATCAAACATCTAATAAAAACGTCTTAGATAGTAACAAAACATTAAATAAAACTAACCAAGCTAAATCTGAGGTTTCAAATCCAACGCAAAATATCTCAGGCACACAAGTTTATCAAGATCCATCAATTGTTCAACCAAAAACTGCTGACACAACAAAAACCCATGATGCTTCATTAGAAGAAAAAACTCAAGTTGCTAATAGTGAGGCTAAATCAGAAAGCTCTAAAGACCAGCAAGCTAATGATAATGTATCAGATCAAACAGTTAATGAAGACAATGCATCATCAGCAGCTCAACAACAAACTGATAATGAACAAAATTCTGATGCTCAAGTTACTAACGAACAACAAGGTAGTCACACAAATGAAGAAGTTACGACAGTAGATAACGCTCAACAACAAAACCAAGCTATAGCTAATAAAAATGCTGAGACAAATCAACAGACTGAAACAACTAAACAACAAACAACTACTCAAGCAAACGATCAACAAGACGTTAAAAAGCAAGATGAGCATAAAGTTATTCAAACTTTAGATAATAATACAAACAGTTCGGGATATCGCTTTGATGATGATGAAGACGACGATGTAACAGAAAATGAAAGTCATACTGAGATCAATCCACAAACATTAAAATCTTTAGCTCAACCAGCGACAACTCAAGCAAATGACAAAGCAGCAACAGTAAGCGAATCAACTAATAATGTTACACCACGTGTTGCAACATTTAGTTCTATCGCCAAACCAAGAATGTTACTTGCTAAAACGTCAACAACTACTAAAAGTTTACCGAAGTATAAACCACAAGTTAATTCATCAATTAATGATTATATTCGTAGAAATAAACTTCAAGCACCAAAAATTGAAGAAGATTATACTTCTTACTTCCCTAAATATGGTTATAGACATGGTGTAGGTAAACCTGAAGGTATTGTTGTACATGATACTGCAAATGATAATTCCACTATTACTGGTGAAATTAATTATATGAAAAATAATTATAATAATGCTTTCGTACATGCATTTGTAGATGGTAATAGAATTATTGAAACACATCCTACAGATTACTTATCTTGGGGTGCAGGTCCAAACGCCAACAATCGTTTCATCAACGTTGAAATAGTACATACACATGATTATGCTTCATTTGCGCGTTCAATGAATAACTATGCAGATTATGCTGCTACACAATTACAATATTATGGTTTAGTTCCTGATAGTGCTGAAAAAGATGGTCGAGGTACAGTATGGACTCACTATGCAATTAGTAATTTCCTAGGTGGAACTGACCATGCCGATCCACACGGTTACTTAGCTAGCCATAACTACAGTTATAATGAATTATATGATTTAATTAATGAAAAATACTTAATTAAAATGGGTAAAGTTGCTGCTTGGGGAGCACCATCATCTGGAACGACTAGTGGATCAACATCTAAGCCATCAACACCATCTAAACCTGCAGCAAATAATTTAACTGTTGCTGCTAATAATGGTGTAGCTCAAATTAAACCATCAAATAATGGTCTATATACTACCGTGTATGATAAAGCTGGTAAAGCCACTAAAGAAACTCAAAAAACATTAGCAGTATCTAAAACTGCTACATTAAATAATCAAAAGTTTTATTTAGTCCAAGACTATAATAGTGGTAAAAAATTAGGATGGGTTAAACAAGGTGATGTAGTATACAATACTGCTAAATCCCCTACTGCTGTAAACCATTCTTACAGTATTAAACCTGCAACAAATATTTACACAGTACCTTGGGGTACATCAAAGCAAGTAGCTGGTAAAGTATCTGGTTCAAAAAACCAAACATTCAAAGCCACTAAACAACAACAAATTGATAAAGCAATTTATTTATATGGCTCAGTTAATGGTATTACTGGTTGGGTAAGCAAATACTACTTGTCAGAATTAGCTAATAATACACCTAAACCATCAACACCATCTAAACCTGCTACTAAACCTACAACAAACAATTTAACAGTTGTTGCTAACAATGGTGTAGCTCAAATCAAATCATCAAATAATGGTCTTTTCACAACTGTTTATGATAAAACTGGTAAAGCAACAAAAGAAATTCAAAAAACATTTGCCGTTTCAAAAACAGCAACATTGAATAACCAAAAATTCTATTTAGTACAAGACTATAATAGTGGTAAAGCTTTAGGATGGGTTAAAGAAGGCGATGTAACATATAACACTGCTAAGTCACCTATTAAAGTAAATGAAACTTACACTGTTAAATCAGGTTCTAACTTATACACAGTACCTTGGGGTAGTTATAAACAAGTGGCTGGTAAAGTATCAGGCAATGGTAATCAAACATTTAAAGCTACTAAACAACAACAAATTGATAAAGCAATTTATCTATATGGTACGGTTAATGGGCAAAGTGGTTGGATTAGTAAATATTATTTAACTGCTCCAGTAGCAACTAAGACATCAGTTAAACCAGTTTCAGCTGTTAAACCAATAGCTAAATCTGTACCTGCAACAAATACAACTCAAACTGTTAGCAAAATTGCACAAGTAAATGCTAAAAATAGTGGCGTGCGCGCTTCAGTTTATGATAAATCAGCTAAGAGTGGTACAAGATATGCCGACCGTACATTTGTCGTTACAAAACAACGTACACATGGTAATGAAACTTATGTCCTATTAAATAACTCAAGTCAAAACACACCTATTGGTTGGTTTAATGTTAAAGACTTAAATTTACAAAATTTAGGAAAAGATGTTAAAACAACTGAACAATATAAAGTGAATGCAACAAATAGCGGTTTAACTATGATTCCTTGGGGAACTAAGAATCAAATTATCTTAACGGGTAATCAAATTGCTAATAAAGCATTTAATGCTATTAAACAAGTAGCAGTTGGCAAAGATGTCTATCTATATGGTACTGTTAACAATCGTACTGGATGGGTTAACGCTAAAGACTTAACAGGTAATTCTAAACCTGCGACTGTAACTAATGCTAAAGATGTTAACTACACATATGTTATTAAAAATGACAATGGTTATTATTACGTTTCACCTAATGCAGCTAATAAATATTCTTTAAAATCTTATCATGAGCAACCATTTGCTGTTATTAAAGAACAAGTTATTAATGGCCAAAAATGGTTCTACGGTAAATTATCAAACGGTAAATTGGTTTGGATTAAAGAAAGTGATGTTGCAAAAGAATTAATTAAATACACAAAAACAGGACAAACGTTGAATCAAGCTGCTAGTATCCAATCTCATTTATATGATCGTCCACAAGTACAACGTGTAGCTGGTTCATGGACAAATGCTAACTATAGTGAAATTAAATATGCTATGGATACAAATCGTTTAGCTAAAGACTCAGCACTTAGATATCAATTTTTACGTCTTGATCAACCACAGAATATTTCAGTTGATAAAATCAATAAATTCTTAAAAGGTAAAGGCGTATTAGAAAACCAAGGTGCTGCATTTAGCGAAGCAGCTAAGAAATATGGTATTAACGAAGTCTACTTAATCTCACATGCCTTACTTGAAACAGGTAATGGTAAATCACAATTAGCTAAAGGTGCAAATATTGTTAATGGTCGTGTTGTAACTAATACAACAACTAAATATCATAACGTATTTGGTATCGCAGCATTTGATAATAATCCATTATATGGCGCTATAAATTATGCTAAAAATGCAGGATGGAATTCTGTATCTAAAGCAATTGTTGGTGGTGCTAAATTTATCGGTCAATCTTATATTAAAGCTGGACAAAATACACTTTATAAAATGAGATGGAATCCAAGCCACCCTGGTACACATCAATATGCTACTGATATTGATTGGGCTAATATTAATGCACAAATTATCAAAGGCTTATATGATAAAATTGGTGAGGTTGGTAAATACTTCGATATTCCAAAATATAACTAATTTGAGTTTCACTACTACCCAAATTAGTAGCTCATTATAAATTTAAAATTAACTTAACCACTAAAAATTGAACCCCAAATGCTGAATGTCATCAGCATTTGGGGTATTTTAATACAACTATCAATCGACTATAGTTGTTAAGGGTTCTATATTAAATGACTCTATAATAACTTCAGTTGATAAGATAATTTGAAAGTTATCTTACCAATCGAATTTGACAATGAGCCGTTATTATAGTTTCTCTACTAAATTAGATTGATATGTAATGATTATAAAATCTACCATAATTTATCAGCCACAAAAAAGTGAACCTTATTATAATCATTTAAACACAGTTAGTTACAACATTACTTATAAAAAATCGCTAAAATATGTATGAACTTTAAAAATAGGTCATTCATATATTAGCGATGATTCTATATATTTTTATACATTTATTTATCATGATATTGCTCTTCTCTTACAACATAATGCGTCTTTGGTTTAATTTATCTAGTAATTGATTTAATTGTTGTAATTCATCAGATGATAAACACTGGCATCTTGCTTCAATTAACTCACATCTAGCATTATTAATTTGCGTTATTAGTGTTCTTGCTTTGTCAGTTAATATCAACTCTTTACATCTTAAATCCTCATTCGATTGTTGACTTGTAATATATCCCTTTTGTACTAATTTTTTTATCCAGCGTGATACTATCGACTGTTCCCTGCTAATCTTCATCGTTAAATCATATTGTGATAGTCGATCAAAATTATAAAGTATACGTAATAATTCAAGTTGATCACCCGTAATATCACTTCGTTGGCCAAATCGTCTGTTTACTAAGTTCAAATCATTGTTTGTCAGTGTAATTAGCTTTTCTAGTTGTTTGTACATGTTGTTCTACTCCACTACATTTTATTTATAATATTATATTATTTTTTTATTAAATAGACAATACTATTCGACAGTTTAGACAAAATTGTTGCATAACTAGTTCTAAATATAATAAATTAGTAACAGTCTTAAGAAATAAAGGAGACAAACAATGACTACATTAAAAGATAGAGATTACTTCTTTGATAACGCACGCGCAATACTTATCTTTTTAGTTGTATTTGGACATATGTTACAACCTTATACTAGTGGAGACAAATATTTATCAGCGCTTTATTTAGTAATTTATAGTTTTCACATGCCAACATTTTTATTTATATCAGGTTATTTTGCTAAAAATATAGATCAACCATTCTATCTAGAAAAAATTGCAAAAAGATTATTAATACCTTATATCATTTTCTTTATGTTTTTCTCTATCTATTATTTTTTGACAGGAAAAAGCGATGACTTACAATTAGATCCATTTAATCCAGTATTTGCATTGTGGTTTTTAATGACACTCTTTTTCTTTCATGTCATTTTAGTAATAGTACGCAGGTTTAATCCTACTAAAGTATTAATTGTATCAATTATTTTTTCAGTGATAGCTGGCTTTTCAGTAAATATTGATAGTTACTTAAGTATTTCAAGAACCATTGTCTTTTTCCCAATCTTTTACATCGGTTATTTATTTACTAAAGATAGAACAATGATATTTAGACAAAAGAAATGGATACCAGCATCAATTATCATTTTCTTTGTTTACTTTATCATTTACATTATTCATCCGATTAATGCTGATTGGTTGTTGGGTGCTTCTCCATACACTTCATTAGAACATGAAGGATCAAATATATTCAGTCCATTTAAACGTTTATTATTGTATATGGTAATATTAGTTGCGATGTATGCTTTTTTAAATTTAGTACCAAAACATAAGCAATTTTATACATATATAGGTCAAAGAACGATGTATATATACTTGTTACATGGTTTAGTTATTGGCATAGTTAGAGGACTAGGTTGGTATCCTTTTAAAGGAACACATTCAATTATGATTTATGTATTTTTAGTTGTCATTTCGACCATTATTGTAATCATATTGTCATCTAATGTTGTTTGTAAATGGACGAATCCAATAATAAATTTAAAACAACCTTCACAATTTAAAGGTTAATTTTAATTTACCGCTAATTATTGCACATAAATAAAATTGTTGTGATATAAACTATATTCAGTCGTAATTGTTTAGATTGTAAATTATAAAAATGCATCAATATTTTATGAAACCAGTCAGTATTGACAGAGTGGATAACGTAATCAATTTTAAAAATAGCTTACGACGTCCACTCTTTTTTAAAATTTTGACATTGACTTACATGAACGATTTATATAATTAACGCTAGTATGTCTTGTCACAAATCATCTACTTTTATTAGTTTCTGCTTTATTGCTTTACTTAAAGCAATGTCAAATCCCCATTATTAAACTTAAGGTTCAGTAATCATTAAAATTATATCCCCTATCAGTATTCATTTTTCCTATATAAATCTAATGCTACTTCCTTAAAGTATGTTATGATAATACTAATTTCTAAATTTTTAGATAATAAATATTCGCTATAATATATGAGGTGTAACAATGGAACTGTCATTAAATTCAAATTCTAAATTTTTAAGGGCTCCTAGCATTAGACAATTTTCAAATCGTATGAAAGATATTGATGATTGCATTAACTTAACGATTGGTCAACCCGATTTTCCAATGCCGGATGTAGTTAAAAATGCCTATATTAAAGCTATAGAGGATAATGAAACCTCTTATTCTCATAATAAAGGATTACTTGAGACTCGACAGGTAGTTAGCAACTATTTTTATAATAAATATCACTTTTTCTATGATCCAGAAGAAATCATTATAACTAATGGTGCTAGTGAAGCCATAGATACTGCATTACGTTGTATTATTGAACCTGGTGATGACATACTTATTCCTGGCCCGATTTATGCTGGTTATATACCGTTAATTGAAGTTCTAGGCGGTAATCCGATTTATATAGATACATCAACGAGTCATTTTAAAATTACGCCTGAAGCTCTTGAAAACCACATTACGAACAACACAAAAGCAATTTTACTTAATTATCCTACTAATCCAACAGGTGCAATATTAAAACAGCATGAAGTATCAGCAATTGTAGATGTCTTAAAACAACATGACATCTTTATTATTAGTGATGAAATTTATGCTGAAAATACATTCACTGATACACATACGTCATTTGCACAATTTGATGCTATCCGTGATCAATTGCTATTAATCGGTGGTTTAAGTAAATCACATTCAGCTACAGGTATACGAATTGGATTCTTGCTTGGACCACAATATTTAATTGATAAATTAACTTTTATGCATGCCTATAATTGCATTTGTGCTAATGTCCCTGCCCAAAAAGCGTGTATTGCAGCACTCAATGAAGGCTTAGATGCGCCATCCTATATGAATCAAGCTTATATAGAACGTCGAGATTATTTAGTTGAACAGCTAACACAACTTGGTTTTGAAATTCCAGCACAGCCTGAAGGTGCTTTTTATATTTTCCCAAGTATTAAGCATTTAACTGATAATGATTTTGAGTTTTGTGTAACTCTTCTTGAACAAGCACATGTTGCTATCGTACCTGGTTCAGCTTTCACTAGCGCAGGCAAAGGCTATGTTAGAATTTCTTATGCCTATGATATGTCAATATTACAAGAAGGCATTAAACGTCTTAGAAATTTCTTACAAACTTATACTGCTGAATAATAAATAACCACTCATAACATCTAACTTGTTTATGAGTGGTTTATTCATTGTCAAATATTTAATTGTTATCCCGAAAGCTATTACCTTATGGGAATTTTGGGAATTGGTCAAAGTCTGGATCACGTTTTTCTTTAAATGCATCGCGACCTTCTTTGGCTTCATCAGTTGTATAATAAAGCAATGTTGCATCTCCAGCCATTTGTTGTAAACCAGCAAGACCGTCTGTGTCTGCATTCATTGCAGCTTTTAAGAAACGTAGTGCAGTTGGAGAATGTTTCATAATTTCGCGACACCATTGTACAGTCTCGTCTTCCACTTGTTCTAATGGTACAACAGTATTAACTAGTCCCATATCCAATGCTTCTTGAGCATTATATTGACGACATAAGTACCAAATCTCACGTGCTTTTTTATGTCCAACGATACGAGCTAAATAACCTGAACCGTAACCAGCATCAAATGATCCTACTTTTGGACCAGTTTGCCCAAAGATAGCATTATCAGCTGCAATTGTTAAGTCACAAACAACGTTAAGGACGTTACCGCCACCAACTGCATATCCTTTGACCATTGCTATAACAGGTTTAGGAATAATACGGATTAAACGTTGTAAGTCTAACACGTTTAAGCGAGGGATTTGGTCTTCGCCTACATATCCACCATGTCCACGTTTTTTCTGATCGCCACCAGAACAGAATGCTAAATCTCCTTCACCAGTTAATACAATGACTGATACATTTTGATCATCACGAGCACGTGAAAATGCATCTATCATTTCAGCTACCGTCTTAGGTGTAAAAGCATTTCTTACTTCTGGACGATTAATAGTAACTTTCGCAATCCCTTCGAAAAATTCATATTTTATTTCATCATATTCTCTTAATGTTTCCCATTGTCTAGTAGTCATTTTGCTCCTCCTTTAAAAATCCTAATATTATTGTATCAAATTCCGCTCTATCTTCCACGTGAATTGTATGTCCTACACCAGAAATAATGTTACATTTACTCTTTGGAATCAAATTTGACATTTTTTGGGCAATCGACACAAATTTTTCATCGTATTCACCAGCTAATATTAAGGTTGGTATAGTGATTGATGGAAGTAATGGCCATAAATTAGGCATTTGTCCAGTGCCATAATCTCTTAGTGCTTTTGCTAAGTTAGTAGCATTTTGAGATAAACGTTGTTGTCTAATCTGTTGCTGCAGTTCTTTAGCTAATTGCTGTTGTGACATAAATAATGGTAATTGTTCCCAATCATTAACAAACATTTCAATCCCAGCAATGTCTAACACATTAGCACGCGCACGATCAACTTGAATACGCTCTTGTTTCACTACCTCATCTTCAATACCAGCTGTCGTACTTTCTAATATCAGTCCAGATAAAAGTGACTGACCATTCAAAGCATAATAAAGTGCGACACGACCACCCATTGAATAACCACATAAATAAATTTGATAATCATGATAATTCGACAATACTTTATCTAATGCTTTAGTAATAAAATCAAAATGCCACACTTCATTATGAGATGACGTATCTTGACCATGTCCTGGTAAATCAATTGTTAGCACATGACTTTGTATTAATAAATGTTGAATGTGTTTATCATAAGTGCGACTATCACTGATAAAGCCATGTAATAGAACGATAACTTGTGACGTATGATGTGATGACTTATAAAAATGATGATTTAGCATGAACAATCTCACTCAATTTCTTATATAATTTTTGGTGTTGCTGATAATTATTTTGACGATTTGTTTGCAGCTCATAAATTGTCGAACTTATCGTAGATAATGATAACTGTGCAAAATCACTAATATTATCCATTCTGACGAAATTAAAGTCATACATTAAGGCTGCGTGTTCGAAATTCAATCCTGTCGGTGTACCAAATAAACGTTCAAAATAATCAGAAGCACTGTCTTTTTGAGGTAAATACGAAAAAATTCCTCCACCATCATTATTTAACAGTATGATGTTCATATGAATATCATTCAATTTAGACATTAATAAGCCATTCATATCGTGATAAAATGATAAATCACCAATTAAAAGTGTAATATCTTTATGTACTGCCATACCTAATGCTGTTGACGTAACACCATCAATACCATTAGCACCACGATTGGCATAAATATCAATGTTCTGATTTACAAACAAATTATCAATATCTCTGATTGGCATACTATTACTAACAAATAGTGCATGATGATCAGGTATTTTATCTAATACCTGTGCAACAAATCCACTTTCATCATTTGCTGATGCAATATAGTGTTGAATTTCAACTCTAGCCTGATGCTCTAAGTCATGCCAATACGTTAACCATGATTTTCTATTGACACTATCTTCATTCATCAATGATCTGAAAAAGTCATTGGCTGACATATCATATGCTACGTTAGGTTCAATTGGAAATACATCGATTTTATCATTATTTTGCACAATGATTTGAAAAGCATCACAAGCTTTTAACCACTGATTCGTCTGTTTTGAAATGACAGGTTTCCCTACTCTAATAACGAAATCAACTTGAGGTTTTAAACCCGAACGAAACAGTAAATCATATGTTGTAATAACATTAGGATGTTGATACTTACGAATTTTACTTAAAGGATCTGCTAAAATTGGCAAATCAAATATAGTTGAATATGTCAATAACTGGTCAATTTCTTGATGCTGCATATCACCAACAATAATCATACCTTTTGGACGTGCTAACACTTCTTTAATATCAGTAATATCAATTGTCTTTTGATAACGTGGTATTAATTTATGATGCGATGTTAACAGATGAGTTACTGTTAAATCAGGTGTTAATGGATCTCTAAACGGTAAATTAAAATGTATCGGTCCTTTATGTGGTCCATATAAATATTGACTAGCTATTTGTAATTGATACTGTATTGTACCCAAACATTCTTTACTATTATCAGCAATTGGCATATCAAACTCATAATTAACGTAATTATTAAACATATTAACTTGGTTAATTGCTTGCGGTGCACCAACGCTTCTTAATTCATGTGGTCGATCACTCGTTAAGACAATTAATGGTAAACGACTTATCTGACTTTCAGCAATTGCTGGTGTATAATTTGCTGCTGCTGTTCCTGATGTACATAATATTGCTACAGGTTTATCACTACCTTTAATTAAACCCAAAGCAAAAAATGCTGCACTACGTTCATCCGGATGTATCCATGTTGTTATATTTGGATGTGCTTCAAAAGCAATCGCTAAAGGTGTTGACCTAGATCCAGGACTAATAACAACTTCTCTTACGCCATATGCATATAGTTCTGAAGCAAATGTATAAACTTGCGTCGTTAATGCTTCGTTATGATTTGTCACTCATATCAACTCCTAAAGCTTTCATCATTGGTGAAAACTTCAAATTCGTTTCCTCTACTTCACTATCGGCATTAGAATCTTTAACAATACCGCAGCCAGCAAATAATGTAGCTTGATTTTGCTTAATTAACATAGAACGTATTGCCACAATAAATTCACAATCATTATACAGATCAATAAAACCAACTGGTGCGCCATAAAGACCTCTCGTACCAAACTCTTTTTGTTCAATAAAATCCAAAGCTTGTTCTTTAGGATACCCACCTAATGCAGGTGTTGGATGTAAATTGTCTATTAGTCCACTGTAAGACGCTTGTTTTAAAGGTGCTTTTATTTCCGTATACAAATGATATAAATAATCATTTTTCAAAATTTTAGGTGATTGATCATAATTGATATCTGTGACATACGGCTTGATATCATGTAAAATGCTGTCTACAACAAATTGATGTTCATTTAAATTCTTATTATCTTTTAAGAATGCTGCAATATGTTGTTGGTCTTCTTCCTCATCATGTGTTCTTTTAATTGTACCAGCAACTGCCTTTGTAGATAACACTTGATTCCTAATCTTTAACAACTGTTCAGGTGTTTGCGAGAAGAATATAGAATCATCAGACTCTAATAAAAAGATATAGCTATTTTTTTCCTTTGATAAAGCTTGATTAAGTATAAATGGAATACTGATATCTCTATCATATTTAATCAAACGTCTTCTTGCTAAAACAATTTTTTCATCTTTATTCATTGCATCAATAGCTTCACTTACTAACTGACGCCAGTCCTCTTTATAGATATCTTCTATTCGCGTAATATTACCAATCGTTATATCAAGTGGCTTCTTTTCAAGTCCATTGAAACGATCAACTAATTCACTAAATTGCTCAATATCAAAGTCATTACGTTTTACAGTATAAGTTAAATAGCAATCATTGTGATCTATCGAAATAAGTACTTGTGGTAATACAAAATGATTTAAACCAAATTCACGCCATTCATCATCAGACTTATGACTTGAAAATTGGAATCCTCCTACTATTCTTAAATGATGTTTCGTTTCACTTGGATTTATTAATGCAACGTCTTCTTTTACTTTTTCCCATTCTCTAAAGATAGACTGCTTATTTTTAAAATTATTTTTAAAAATTTTAACTGCTGCATAACCAAAATATGACGTTTGATTATCATTCAAACGCATATAAAAACGATCTCCTCTATGCTTATCAGTGAGTTGAAATAATGTAATCGGATCTAATTGTTGAGTTAATTTAACTTCAACAGAAACCCATTCTTTAGAGCATTCATATATTTCACTTGTAATATAGTCCTTATCTATGCCCGTAGTCATTCATTTCACTTCTTTCCTAGTCTTTTTTCACTCATTATTATATTGTATCATTTTTAAATAAATGTGTTACTAGAATTGCTTAAAACAATTGAGCAATTTTATACGTTCATTGACCTTTATGCTACTTTCTATTACACTAATTTTGTTATTAAAATAAATTTTAAAGAGGTTATGAAATCAATGGCAAATCAATATCAACAATATTCTACTGTTAACAAATATTGGCAATTGATGCGTCCTCATACATTAACTGCTGCCGTAGTGCCAGTTTTAGTGGGTACTGCCGCTTCAAAACTTTACTTTCTTGGTAGTGAAGACCACATTAAAATTATAATCTTTCTAGCAATGTTGTTAGCTTGTTTGTTAATTCAAGCAGCTACTAATATGTTTAATGAATATTACGATTATAAAAAAGGTCTTGATGATCATGAATCAGTTGGAATTGGTGGCGCAATTGTACGTAATGGCATGAGTCCGCAATTAGTAATGCGCTTAGCTATCGCTTTCTATATTATTGCTGCTATTTTAGGTATTTTCTTAGCATTTTATAGTTCATTTTGGATTTTACCTGTTGGATTAGTATGTATGGCCGTAGGTTATTTATATACAGGCGGACCTTACCCAATTTCATGGACACCATTTGGCGAATTATTTTCTGGTGTTTTTATGGGAATGATCATTATACTCATTTCATTCTTTATTCAAACTGGTAATATTCAAACCTATGCAGTTTGGCTAAGTGTCCCAATCGTCATTACTATTGGATTAATCAATATGGCAAATAATATTCGTGATCGCGTTAAAGATAAAACCAGTGGACGAAGAACATTACCTATCCTTTTAGGCAAAAAAGCTTCAATCACATTTATGGCTATTATGTATATCATTGCTTATTTATTTGTAATTGTAACTATATTTATTAAACCAGGTGGTTCACTATTTTACTTACTCGTCTTATTTTCTTTCCCAATGCCAATTAAAGTGATTAGACGATTCAAAAAAAATGACACACCTCAAACGATGATGCCAGCAATGGCAGCTGCAGGTAAAACTAATACCTACTTCGGCTTATTATATGCTCTAGGAATTTATATTAGTGCTGTTTTAGCAGGTATTTAAATAGCATTTAACACATAACACTCGTTAAGACGATTCAATCGTTTTAACGAGTTTTTTATGTTTACTTGTCCATTAGAGTTTAATAAACCATATGATAATAGTCATGTCCATATAATGTAATGTCATCTTCATATGTAAATCCTACTTTTTGATATAACTTAAATGCTTGTTCATTATATTTATCGCAATTTAAGCTCCAAAGTAATGTTGGCTGTTGTTGAAGCAGATATGTTATTAATTTCGTAGCGATACCTTGCCTTCTAAATCGGTCAAAAACAGCTACAGTTTCAATATAATACTCATTATCTTTTGCTTCTTTAACAGGTAATGGAGAGCCAAATTTCTTTATATGTAATGGTAAATCAAGTGTTGTCCAATTTTGTTCATACGTTAGTTCTTTGTTCGCATTATAAGCTATAATACAACCTGCTATTTCTCCACCTACTTCATAGACCCATATATGTTGATAATACGTTCTATAAGTCACCTCAGTACAACTTTTGATAATAGCATCAATGACCTGTGCTTTAGGTATTTCTTTTACCATATCTAACTCCATATCTTGCCACACGATATAAATTAATTGTGCAATTGTTGGACAATCAGATATTGTTGCTTGTCGAATCATGGCTATCAATCCTCTCCCTTTATCACTTTATTATAATAAATATTTGATTTTGTTAAAATATTTAGCTTGAAAATGATATGATGATATTAAGCTGATACGACAAGACGAAATTATTATATATTAATAAAAGGAGTTTAACGTTATGAAGGTTAATAAAACAATTTATGTATTAGTAGCAATATTTCTTGGAGGCGTAGGTGTTCATAAATTTTATGCTGATCAATTTGGTCAAGGATTATTACACTTACTGTTTTTCTGGACAGGCATACCAAGTGTTGTTGCCATTATCAATGCTATTATAGTTATATTCACTAAAAAAGCTGATAAAGATGGTTATATTGTCTTTCCTAAGAAAGAAAAAACAACATAATATACACATACAATCAATCAATATGGGTATATAAACTCTATAATTAATTATTGGAGTTGAAAAAATGCAAAATATTATTAAACGAATTGCAAGAATTCTTATTGTAGGATATGTAGTTAAATTTATTCGTAATAAAATGTCAGGTAATAAAAATCAATAACATAAACATACAACAGATTTTAGATAAGTTGTTATATTATCTAAAATCTGTTTTTTGTTAACAACAAAAAAATCAACCCAATAATTATAGTAAAGGTTGGATTGATTTTAATCATCATATTTAGTTATTTATTTACTTTGTTCAGCAATTTTTTCTAAATCGTGTGCCATACTCTCACTTGAAATTACACCTCTAAATTGCATCCATTTATTACGGTCAACATCATATACTTTATTATCTTTAACTGCTTGTAATGACTTCCAAACTTTAGGATCAATAAATGTAGTTCTATTCTTATCTGTTTTGCCATTACTAGCTACAATCATTACTTTAGGATCAATATCAGCCAGTTCTTCATTATTTAAATATTTGTATGGACCATCTTTTTGTTTACCGATATGATCTGTTTGTGATTTTGGCAATTCAGCTTTGACACCCATTTTATTTAAAAATTCACCCATAAACGTTTCTTCTGTATTTATAAACATGCCTTTATGAGAAACACCAAAGGCAAACGCAGATTTCAAATTACTTTGCTCAACTTTCTTTTTAGCTTCTGCAAGAATTTTATCATGCTTTTCTAACCTTTGTTGTCCTTCTTTTTCTTTATTTAAAGCTTTAGAGACCGTTTTAAATGATTTCATGTTGTCATCATAATCACCTGCGCCACTAACTAGCATAAGTGTTGGTGCAATTTTCTTTAAATCTTTTCTAATTTTTTTATGACGACTTTCATCTGCAATAATTAAATCTGGTTTGAGTTGACTAATTTTTTCTAAATTAGGTTGTTCACGTGTACCAACTGATTCGTATTTTCCCAATTTATCTCTTACTGGTTTAGTAATGTTCTTATCACTACCTTCATCCGCAATACCTACTGGTGTCATTCCTAGTGCAGCTAAATGATCAATAAAAGTATATTCTAATACAACGACTCTTTTAGGATTTTTAGTTACATGTTCTGTACCATAAGCATCCTTAATTGCCACTGTATCCTTGTTATGATGTTCTTCTTTATTACCACAAGCAGATAACACTAATAATGTAACCATAATAAAGACTATAAACTTAAATGATTTTGCCAAAATATATATCCCCCTATAAAATTATGTAATTATAAGTTGATTTTAACATTTATAAAGATTGAAAATAATAAGTTTTGAAAATGTTAATTAAATGTACACTTTTGGCTTTTAAAGAAATTATTGTTCTACTAATTTTCGTAAATTTCAAGTTTAAGTTAGCCACTTATATTTTTAAGTAGTACTAACGTTTTAGGCTCTTTTCTATTTTGTAAACCCAAAATGACTGGTAGATATTTTATCTATTACTCATCTTGGGTTAATAACAGCTAAAGTATTTAGCTGTTAAATGATTATAATAGATTTAATGCTTTTAATGCTTGAGTTCTTCTATGATGAGCTGTGTCATACTCTAATATTTTTCTAAGATAATCATTCATAAATTGTTGCATTTATTTTATGCGACATTGACTCACAGTTGATAGATCAGTTCCTTTAGGTATAAATCGACGTAACATTTTATATTGATTTTCACTGGTATCATGTTTTTTACTTATGAATTGTTTGATTTACACGTCCTAATTCATGAGCAATAGCACGATTAGAAAAACCTAAATCTTTAAGCGTTGCGAATCCGTTCTTCATAAGTTAGGTGTGTTCCTCTATGTTTAATCGTGTTACACTAGGTTTGCGTCATGTGAATTCATCCCTTTATTGAAGAGTGTGAGAGCCTCAATAATAACATGAAATTCACGTGACGTTTTTCATTTATAGGTGGCTAAGTTGATTTTAAAATCCACCAATATGAAAAGACTATGTAATTAACGCTTTATTCAAAATACAAAAATCGGACGAATAGAAAATAACTAAAAATTCTCTATCAGTCCGATTTATTATAGAGCCAAAATTCAAAACAAACACTAACGACATTTCAACAAAATAAAAAAGAACGCTGATTTAACAACGTTCTTCGATAATAGTATTAAACATATTTGCACTGATTTGTACTAAATAACGGATAAACTCGATATACTCATTAATTTTTGAGTGGACAACGAAGTGGACAAAGTCATCAAAATCTAGTTGTAATTGTCCATAGATTTACCAAAATGTTTTAAAACAAATTATTATAGATTTTCAACAAAATAAAAAAGAACGCTGATTTAACAACGTTCTTCAGGATACGTATGAATCAGATTTGCACTGATTTGTACTAAATAACGGAAACGGAGGGTGTTTTAAAAGACTATAACAGCAGTCATTTCAAGTTGTCGGGAACGTCACAGGAACGTTCCTGTTTTTTATGTTTTCCTTTATAAATTGTCGAATTTTTCAGTAGGGAAGAAAATAACTTCTTGTTCTTCGCTATTGAATTCTCCCATCCCGTTAGTTATTTCGTAATTTGTAATATAACCTTCCTTTACCATTCGTTTTAATTCTTTAATATCTTCAGAATTGGCATTAATGGCATGACTGCCATTTTCTCTAGATTTTTTCATACAATTAATTAAATTTTCATTAAACATGATATCACTCCTAATAATTTCTAATTTCTAATATAACACTTTTAAATATGTATTAGGTAATAAAAAAAGGGGCGAGCACATAAATGTCTACCTGAAACAAATAATTATTTAACTAAATCATCACCTATATTTGTGAAAAAACCTTTAACTTTCATATCTTTCAACTTTTGATACTCATCTTTATTATCTACGGTAAAAACATGCGCTTGCATGTGATGTTTCTCTATTTTATCTATAATACTTTGATTTACACTTTTAGTAGATAAGCCTATCGCATAACAATATTCACTGTACTCATCTAAACTATTATCACTCAAGTTCGGTACTTCGCTATCGTACATTAACTTAACTAAAGGTATTGTTGAGTCTATATTGTGCATTTCTTTCAAAGCATTTGCATCGAATGATTGTATAACAACATTTTCAGAGTTTAGCAATCCGTGTTTTTTCAACTTATCTGCGACTAATTTAGCCATTCCAGGATTTGCTTTTGCATTCTTTAACTCTATATAAAATTTAGTTTTACCTTTGTATTTATCAAGTATATCGTCAAATACTGGTACGGTTAAATTTCTATTTTTATCATCTTTTAGTTTTAACTTGCTTATTTGTTGAATAGTGAAGTCTTTAATATTACCTTTAGTATTTGTAGTTCTATCTAATTTACTATCATGCATAGCAATTAAGTTTTTATCTTTAGTCTCTTGTAAATCCAATTCTAAATAATCAACATCCATATCATTTACTGCTTTGTCATATGATGGATAGCTGTGTTCAGGTTCGTATGTACTTGCACCTCTGTGCGCAATAATTAAAGGCTTTTTACTAGTTCCTTCATATATCTCTGATTTAGATTGCGAAGACAAGAAAATTGCTATTGCCAATACTCCAACTAATATTGCTATGTATGTAAATATTTTTCTTTTATTTATGTCGTCCACTCCTCTTTTTAAATAAAAGACAAGCACATGCGTGCCTGTCTAATTTGAATAAGATGTTATAGTGTTATCTATTATATCATTTCCACTCTATTTTGCCCCAATACTTTTCATTTTTTATTTTTTGATTTTTATCAGTAATTTCAGTCACTGCACAATAGAAATTCTTATCGCTTGAGCCTGGTGCTTGGTATTTAAATCTAATCCACCAATAGCCATCCTTTTTAATAACTTGGTCAAATGGTACCCAATCATTTGAATTACGTAGCCATGAACCTGGATCAACCTCTGTGCCACTCAAGCCGGGCGATTTTCTCACTTTGATTGTGTCGTTTGGATAAAACGTACCCTTCCAATTCCATGTTGTTTTAGCTTTTGACGGCTTACTTTTTGGTGCATTAATTTGACGACCATTAATAGCTTCTGCAATCCTTTTAGTAAAACTATCTATATTTTTAGTAATATACCCCATATCTTTTTTACTTGTAATAAAACCAAGTTCTATGAGTCTATAGTTAAGGTTCAGTTGACCTGTAACATTTACATTAAGTAGGTCATTTCTAGGAGTAACACCTCTAATTTTACCAACTGTTTTACCTAATGCACTTGACAACGCCTTATCTATATCATCAGCTGGGAAACGGTCGGATATAATAACATGACCACCACTAGCTTGTGGACTTGCTGCGTCTAAATGAAATTCTACAATAGCATCTGGCTTAACATTGTTCTTAACCCAATATAAACCATAATCAGAATAATTACCTACACGTTGTCCGTATAATGTATCTTGATATAAATCTTGGTTCATTGTTTTACCACCATATAACACAACAGTATTACCAACACTTTCAAGATATTTCTTAACTCTAGGTATAATTTCTTTACGATTAAAGTCACGTTCATTATAACCGTTTGCTACTGCTCCAGGATCATTTGAATAAGCACCTTTACCATGTCCTGCCACCAACAATATTTTCTTTCCTTTATTTGTTTTTGCTTTCTTCACTGGAGTAGCTTTACTAACTAATTTATTGACTGTAGTTGCTTTTGCATAGAACGGACGAATAAACCACATTGGGAAGTCATAACCATGTGTACGGCGTGTTGTTACTTCAGGTGGCGTCCAATAAGCGCCTCCCAACCAGTTTTGTTCAAGTATTGTTATAGAATTTAGGGTTGCACTTAAAACGATACCTGTATGACCATATCCTTGACCATAATTACGATTAAATATTACAACGTCACCTGGTAATGCTTGGAATGATAATGTATTTTCGTACACTGTTGCCTCGTTAGTAAAATTATTCCAAGTGGGTATATCTGCAGCACCTATACCTTTTAACATATGACCAAATAAATAAAGCCAATATTGATTGACTGTATCAAAGCATTGATAACCATAAGCATTATCGGGGTTCCACGCTTTCCCTTCTAAACTTTTTAAATAACTAATTGCTTGTTGATAAGTTCTTATTGAAGTCATAATTATTCATCTCCATTCACTTGTGGTGCACCACCAGTAGAATTAACGCCAGATTTCACTTCATATATTCTTTGCTGTCCTTTTTTAGCTGCATGTGTAAAGTTATTATTTTTCCACCAAGTAACGATAGAGACAATACCTGTAATAACTGTACTTATAAACACTTCATCAACTGGAATAGGTGAAATATGTTTGATTGCTAAAAATTGGTTAATCCATGTAATTACTAATAAAATCGTACGTACAATTGTTCCTTTATCCATTTTCAAATCTCCTTTTAAATAAAATAAAAAGCCGACCTATAAAGGCCGACTATCTAAAAAATATTTGTGCAAGAACTGGTATTAAACCGCCACCACCACAAAATGCAGTGACACAACCTATAATAAGTTTGTTTCTTGCTGATACTTTTTCCTTATTTTCTTCTTGTATATTCTCTATTGATTGTCTTAACTTTGATTGCTCATCTTCTAATTTATCTGTCCGATGTACTTGAGACGTTAAATTAGTATTCATTAATTTAGTTTCTTTAAGTAGTCCCTGCATCGTCTCATGCAATGGCTTTTGACTCTCAATAAATGTTAATAAATGTATATTAACTTGATCTAGTTGATCTTCAACCTTTTTATCACCATCGTCAATATACTTCAATAATTCACTTCTTTTTTCATAAAACTCATGTCTTGGTAGATAGTAGCTTACTTCATTTTGGTTTTCTGTAGCCACACGTCTACACCTCCAACAAAAGCCATCGCACCACTTAACACTGCCAGTGTTAGACTCTGTGCTGGAATTAATAAATTTACTGCTTTTTCAAAACTAGCTAAAGTAAAAATATAATAAAATGCCATAGCAATAACATGTCCAGTGATAAATGTTGCGTGAAAAACACGTTTAGTTTTGTAGTATGGTAAATTAATTGAAGAAAGAATAATTAATATTCCAGAAAGAGTGAAAGGTATTCCCCAAATCGATAAATTAAAAACATTATTGAGTGTTGCATATAATGCCGATTCATGAGCTGCAACTTCTGATTTAACAACCCAGTACAAACCACGCCATAAAGTGTAACTACCAAACCCTAAACAATACAGAATAGCAATCATAGTGAACAAATCTAAACTTTGTTTTTTATTGTTCATAGTTCACCTTCTTATTCAAAAATAAAACCACAAGTTTTATACTCGTGGCTCTTTGTAGTCTTCTCCAGTCATTTTTTTATATTCTTCTTTAGTTAAAGCACCGTATTCAACAAATAATGCAATGTCATCATTTGTATAAGCGTTAACTTTATAAAAGTATTCAATATCCTCATATCTTGGCCACATATTAGTTACCTCCTTTTAATTTAGTCAATTCAAGTACTATTTGCCCTTGTTGCTCTTGTAATACTTGTATTGCTTTTTCTTTCTTCTGACCATCTAATAAAGACATTGCCAATTGTTTTTGCATCTGAGTGCGTTCCATATTTGATTTCATTAATTGCATTTGTAAATTGGCTATAATTTTCTCATTATCTGTTGGAACAATGGGTTCTGGTTTAGGCAATGATTGTTCCCATTCTTCCTTAGTTGCACCTATCCACTCAGAACCATTAAAATACATTGGCGTATATATTCCAGCAGGTGGTTCAACTTCAGTCCATTCATCATCAGGATAATCATATTCACCATCATCTTTTTTAAATGCTAACCATTGTTCTCCGTTATATAGATATACTATTTTAAAATCCACTATATTTACACCTCTCTTTTTATAAACATATTGAGATATCAATTGGATACCAATCTGTTTCTGACATATCACCTTGTGGGAAACTTACTCTCTCCATTTTAATATCTCCATTTTCTTTTACTCCCCATCTAGCTATATTAGCTATACCACCTTTAATTGATGTATTTTGAAGAAATGCATAATCTCTATTAATTTTTGAAGAAACATTATTAGGTAGAATAGCAATAACTGCGTCTCTTGCTGTAATACCTTTTACTGCACCTTTAAAATGTAAAGTTAAACTTCCTTGATTATCAGTTAATTTAAGCATTGGTATATCTTTATCTGAATATGGTTTTGCGTTGTTGACCAAAGTCATAGGAATCCAACCTGTGTCAGAAAAGTCTTGAGTAATTCTTTCAAACTTTTTCCATACACCATTGTATTTTTGTCTTGTATAAATAATGTTAGAATCTAGCGTGATAAATAAAATAGAAGAAAAACCATAACTTCTTTTAATTACATACAAATAGCCGTCATTTGCAGGACCGTTAATAGCATTAGTTAAAAAATAAAATCCTGTTTCTAACTGCAACGTATTAAAATTTATTCCATCAAACATTCTAGATGCTCCATCATCGTTTGTTAGCTTGTGCTTTTGCCAAGCCTTATTATCAATATATTGTTGCGCATTTCTTAAGGTTTGATCATCAAATTTGATTGCCTGATTTAGAGCTTGATTAATATTGCTACTCAAAGTCTCTTTAGAGATAAAGTCACCACGATTTATAGCATTTAAAACATCATTTTTAATTCCTTCACTTTCTTTCATGTAGGTTTTTGTAATACTTTCCAATTTATTAATTGATGTATTAGAAATACCATTAATATTATTTACTACATTTTGTGTTTTATTACTAATTTCGTTTTTAGCTTTTTCTACAGTTTCATTTATTTGTTGCAATCCTTTTTGTAATACTTCTTTCATTTCTGCTACATAATCGACACCATTAGCTATAGCTTTTTCAATATCTTTCACCCTTTTTTCAATATGCATTTTTAATTGATCAAACATTCGTATATATTCAATCTTGGTAAATGATGAAATTTTGTTAATAAGTGCATCAGCAACTTCAAATTTAAATTCTCTAAATACAGCAACTTCATTATTTTTTGGATTACCGTCTACATTATTCACTGCTATATATACTTGTCCTGTAACTACTGTAGAAGTACATGCTTGTAAAAAATCCTTATCTAAAGTAATGCTTACTACACCTTTGAATTCATCTTCAATTTGTAATTCAATAACATCCGAAGCACTCCCATTAGATGACTCAAAATAAGCATAAGCTGTTAAATTATTTTCGTGTATTAGCAATGGACCATGAACATTACTTAATTGAAATTTTAATATTGCTGTATTTTCATCCAAATTATAAAAACCAACCCCTAAATCAGAGATTGGTTTTAAATACGGTTCAGATTGAAATTTGAATAGTGCTTTTTTATCTATACCATTAGTCACTAAAGTTACCTCCTTATTTAATTAATACAACTGCCACACCATAGCCTTTTTCTGAAGAGTAAGGCGTCGTAACCTCTAACACTCTATAAAAACCATTAATATTATCTTTCGTTCCTATACCTTTATTTGGTCGAATGTAGTCGTTTTTAGATACTGTTTCATCTATTCTGGTAAATACTTGCCCTACTAGTCCTACAACGTTCCATTCAGGACGTTCAGAACGTGGTATATAGTTATCGTGTTCAACAAAATTAGGATTCTCAATAGGTACTTCTACTTCTTCAGAATACTCATTTCCTTCATCATCAGTCCATGTTTTAGTTATCCATTCTTTTAATGTAACACCAAATTCATCTTTTAAGAATTTATCTTTATGATGGAACACTTGATCACCAAGAACAACTCCAGCAGTACCTGAAATAACACCAATAGGAATATCGTTACTATTCGCTTTACGAATAAATCTACCATCTAAAGTAACTAAATAGCCGTTAGGTATCTCTTGGCCTGATTGCGATTCAAAATACTCTCCATAGTCACCGAAATTTTGTCCAGATGAAACAGTACCTTTAGTTTTGACATTACCTGTTGTACCTTTGATTTGAAATGTTGTATTTTCTTTTTTAGCGCCATCAGTACCATAGCCCATTGCAAATATATAGTTTTCATCTATTTTAACGCCACGACTATTAACGATAGTTTGACAGTATCTTCCTTCTGATGTTTCACTTTCTAAGGAATTCATCACACTTGAGCGTGACCCTCTCGCCTGTGAATTTGCTCCAACACCTGCTAACCAGCTACGATCATTATGAGCAAACGAACCACCTGTCGATGCAATTACTGCTGAACGTTCAGCAACAGCTCCTGAACCTGTAGAACCGCCACTAAAACCACCTTTAGTAACCGTTGGTACCACTTTATAATCTCTTTTAGCTATTGATGCTGCATTCTTATAACCAATTGCGTGCACACCAATAATTTCAGCAGTGTTGTTATATAACTCAATACCATTACCTGTACCTTGTCCTTGCAAATTGGCATTAATAATTCGTGTGTCATATACACCGCCACCACCTGCAATCCCACGATTTACTGATGAGTTCCATATATTAACATTACTGATTGTAATCATTTTACCTCTATTGTCCCCACCAAAAATTTTGATATCGGCTGAAGCATTCTTAAATCCTGTAATGTTAATATTATTCAACATGATATTTTCTGACATAAATTGAACTGCTATAACTGGCATGTTAGCTTTAAAAGTACCATCACCAATTGCGTTTACATTTGTAACTTGTACATTTTTATATCCACTAATAACAAGTCCTCTTGGAGACATTTCAGGATATACGTTGTTTTGAGTAGGAGTCAAAATAGCAATGTTATCTATAGCTACTGAATGTGCAGTTTTAGACTTGGGATCTCCTAATCTATGATGACCAATATGTCTAATGTTATAAGCTCTACAATCACTAATTGACGTATGATTTGAGATTAATATACCACTGGGTGCTGAAGCAGTGCCATGCGCTTTAATTTCAACTCCACCAAAACATCTTTCAGTAATATTATTATCAGTCATAACATGTCTTGAGCCATCATCAATTTCTATACCATTGTTATTCCCTCCACCAGTTGGGCTATGAGAATAGTTATTAGTAATCTTAATAAATTGTGAATGGTGCGTTGTAATACCATCGTCACCAAAATTACTTGTTTCACAATTATCAATATGAATATACTTACTTTCTAGCTCTTCGTTTACTCTTACACCATCACCTTGATAGAAATAGTCGTCACTTGCATAAGTAACATCAATACCATGTAACAATGCATTGATTGATTTAATATCATAAGCAAATCCATGTTCTACGCCTGCAAATCTTAAATTACTTGAACGTGAACCTCCTGAAGCTTTTAAAGCACCATTTTGACGTTTTTTATTACCATCGATAGTAAAGCTATGAACACCAATATTATGTGCAAGTCCTGTCATATCTTCATTTGTAACAACAATATTTTCTGCAGGTGTTTCATCAGCGAATTTGATTATTGTAATATCCTTACCTTCACCAGATAATAATGTGTTATTAGGTAACTTAATTCCCGTTACTTTATATATACCAGCTGTCATATGAACATGAACATTACCACCATGCATAGCATCTTTAAAAGCTTGTGTTGAGTCATTTTTTCCTGTAGGGTCTGCTCCATAGTCATTCACATTTACGATACGTTCAATTTTGTTATTTAAATATTGATAGTTACGTTCGATTTTGTCTTTTACTAACTCAAAGTCATATTTAATTCTCTCTGAAAGTAAGTCATGTATTTCTCCATCAAGTGAGATGCGACTATCTCTTAACTCTTGTATTCCATCACCATTATGCCCCAAAACTAAACCTTTGATTTCTCCTCTTTGATACTTCAATTCATCTTCAACTGTTGTATTACCATAATCGATTTGTTTAGCTTGATGTACATGTTTATCTGTTGTTTCATGCTTTTGAATATTTTTCTTTAATAACTCAAATAAATATTGAGTCTCTTTAAAATTTTCAATAATATAGCGTCTGAAAACACTTCCTAAATCTATCGGAAAATTGAACTTCATTTTTTCACTCCTTTACTCTATCCAATCATACTGGCCATATATATAATCAATATCACTCCAATTTGAATCACTAATATAAAATCGAATTGTTCCATCAGGTCTTAATGTAATAATGGCAGGGTTTCTACCGTTTGGTGTTCTTATATCATATGAATGGGGATTTAATGGCAAATCTAAATTATCTGGTAAGGTTGCTAATAAATCGCCATTCTTTAAATTCCTAGCATTAAGCCTTAAGCTTTTTAATTTAAATCCACCCATATCAATTGTTCTATAGCTATTTACAAATCCATTTTCTCCATCAAAAGCGTAATTACCTACTATTGGTTTCCTTACTTTAAATTCAAACCATTCATTTTTATATTGACCTTGTATAGCCTTTATATGTGTAGCTGGATAATACGGTTCTCCATATTCATCAAGAGAATATCTAATTTCAGTTGGTTCATTCATTCACTAATACACTTCCTATCGAATCAGATGCTATTTTTGGCATAGAAAAAGACGAACTTTGATTAAGTCCGCCTTTGACCATATTATTAACTTTTTGAACATTTCTATTAATTTGTTGTTGAATTTTTATAATATCAGTTGGCGAATTACTAAAATCTACTTCTATTGGCTCGTTAACATAAGGATGAGACATAGTTAATTTAACTACTTTTAAATCAACATTAAAGCCTATAGGTTTATGAATAAATCTAATCATATTATTTTCTTTGATTTTGCCATTGTTTAAATATATTTTATTATCGACGCTTCCTAAATAATTAGTAGTAACTTCAACAGTTGGTTGATCATTTAGATTTTCTTTTAACGTTTGTAATAGAGTTTCGTTATCTAAAGCATTGTCATCATAAATCGTTGGAGCTTGAGAATGACCGAATATATCATAATTAGGTGATTTGTATTCAGCTGTTGCATTATATAAGTCTGTTCCTTTTAAAACTGCTGTTAAGTTTATTATAGTTGCTTTTTCAGTACCGACATACATACAAGATTTAGATTTTTTATAATCTACACCTTTCTTATCTCCTTTGAAAACAACTTTAAATAGGTGTTTCCCTTTAGTTAATTTAGTAGCTATCAGTATTTTCTCAGTATGTGCAGTTTCACTGTAACAATCATAATTGCCAACTAATTTACCATCTAAATAAACTTCTAAAATGCCACCTTTTGACATCTTTTTCAAAGTCCATTCTAATCGTTCATTCCCCCATTTACACTCAATTTCTTTTTCATAAGAAGCACCAATTTCTTCAGTTGTCCAAGTTCCTTTTTTATTAAATACCCCAGTATATTTAAGGTCTTTAGGCTTGATTGGATTATAGTTTTTGGTTTCTGCTTTCGTTTTCTTCTTACCATAACCTTTAATATATGTTTTAACATCTGTAGTGGTAGTAGTAGCTTGAACTTCAGATGAATTATAATGATATATCAAAGGTATATCAGACATTTTATAAAACGATTCTTCATCATAAATGTATATCTTTTTATTGTCTGCAAAGTAAATATAATTAAATAAATCTGCTCCTTCGACAATCATTTCCAGTCCATTTTTGTCACCTAGTTCTTCAACTTCAATACTTTTATTAAAATTACCAATAATTTCATAAGTATAACCTAATTGATTTTCGCTAAATATAATATCAAGATATTGTTTCAGTGTCATTTGGCTTTTTGCTGGCTCTTCTACACTTTCATCAGCATCTTCGTTATTCATTTCTTCATCTTCTAAATTCTTTTCTATAAAATGATTTTGAAGTTCCATAAATATATGTTTAGCAACAATTTCATTGGTAATCAGAACACCATCATATTTTAAAGATGTAGATTTAATTACATATTCTTGACCTTGCCACTCAACGATCATTTCATTTAATAAATTATCAAATATATCATAATTTTGTGTTGTTTTATAAACAGTAAAACTTATAGAGCGTTCATTATTCTTCTCATATTCATACTTGAACGAACCAAAATCGAAATCAGTAATCACTTCGCCATATGTTCCATTCTTATTTTTCAATACTAATGTATCCATTTTAGCACCTACCTAAAAATAAAAGGAAAAATCCATTGTGATTTAACTTCAGTGATATTTTCTCCTACAATTTCAATGTCATTAAAGCCCTGTTCCAAAGTTATCCACTGCCAATTGGTATTGATTCCAACTCTTTGTTTTTCGATAAACGGATGGACACCATTAATGATTAACTGCTGATTTTTCTTGATAGCTTTCTTATATTCAAATACGTCTCCTGTTGTATTATTAATAACTTTAAAACCATTAGGAGCATTGATATTAATCTTTATTTTTAATTCATGACGTAATAATGGATCTATCTTATCATCTGAACCATTATAAATTTTAAATTCATTTGTTGAATGGTTATATTTAATATCTTCATTTGCTAATATACCAGTTTCAAATTGCCACCTACCGTTACTCAAACTAAACTTACCTGTATCATCTAATGACTCTGAATAACCTTTGAACACAACAAAAGTCACTTTAAAAGTAGCAAACGAATTTGTTAAATCTTCATTTTCATTAGCATCACAGTAGACTGCATATTTTTTTCCAGGTGCATCTGAATGCCAAATATAAAATGGTTCTCTTCTATACAATTCCTTGCGTAACCTTTGTTTAACTAGTCTTAAATCTTTTTTATCTGTACCTTTGAACGCAAAGTTTAAAGTCAAATTAAAAGAGCCGAATGTTGTCGGCCCTTTCAAAACACCATCAATACCATTGATTTCAACATTACTAGAGTTAACATCAACGTCCTCTTCTACATAATCTAAAAATATTAAGTTAGGAATATCGGTTATATTAAGTTTGAAGTTGTCGTTAAATAAACAAACTTGTTTTTTCATACTAATGTCTCACTCCTAAATTATAAGCAGTCATTATAGCTCTTTTACCTTGTGAACGGCTAATATCTGGTTCGTTAAATCCTTTTGGTTGTTGCTCAATTCTTTGCGTGCTAGCAACTAATTGAGTAAGTAATTCTACTTGTCTTTGTGTCGCTTCTAATTGTTTAGCCATTACACTTAACACTTCATCATTATTTGTATTTCCACTAATTGACGGTGTACGTAATTGATTAGGACGTTTATTTTTGTTTCCTTCAATACGTCGAGATGCAATAGCAAGTAGCTTCATTGCGTCTGATTGACGACTAGGGTCAGTAGGTATAACAAACTCTGGATAACCACCTTCAGCTAATTGATATAGTCCTGATGAATTGATTAAACCACCTGTAGCATACGCATAGTCACCCGCACGTTTAAATCCACCCCAGCCATATTTAGTTACAATATATCTCATTGCTGAAATAGCTTGATGAAGTGGATTTGTAAAGCTACCATAACCTTTCTTAGCGTATGCACGGAATGAAGGTTCAATCATTTGGAACATACCTTTAGACGGTGTACCACGTTGAGCATTGATATCCCAATCGTTTACTGCATTAGGGTCATAGTTAGATTCACGTTTTGCTACTCGCATCATTTGATTGTGTATATAAGATGATTTATATTGACCACCTAAAATATTTTGCGCTTTTCTTATGATACTACTTGCATAAGATGCACCTTTACCTCTTGCTTTGCCTTTTGTTTGACTTCTTAAAAATGGCATTGGATCTATTGGTGTTCCATTTTTTCTCATTTCGTAGTGTAAATGCGGACCGGAGCTCATACCTGTATTACCTGATATACCTAGATAACTACCTGGATGAACCTTTTTTGAACCTGTCCAAGCTAATTTACTCATATGACCATATATAATCTCATAAATGCCTGATTTAATGCGCATATGATTTCCGAAACCACCATTGTAGCCAGTATATCCCGTTGCAGTACCACTATGTGTTGAATAAAGTTTATCGTAAACATAGTTTAAATCGACACCCATATGTGGATAAGGGAATGGATAACCAGGAGCTCGTCCATGAGGGCTAAATGGGAAGTTAATACCTTTTGAAATATCAACCCAGCCACCTTCACCTTCTCCACCCTGCTCATCAAACCAACTAGTGAATAGTTTAACAGTAGCTTTTTTTAATTTATTGAACATAGCAGTCATCATATCTTTTGGTAATGAGCCCTTAATCCAATCAAAACCTACACCAAAACCTTCAAGGATTTTATCTAGTAATTTATCGGGTTTATCCATCCAATCCATTACATCCCCGATTTTATCCTTAAGCCAATCTTTACCTTTTACAGCTGTTTCTAAAGTTTTACTAACAATAGCTTTACCACCATCTATAACTTTTCCAGCTATAGCTTTAGCACCTCCACCATTTTTAGAAACAACGTCTCCTACTAGATCATCTTTATGTTTATGTGTTTTAGGTTTCTTACCTCCACCTAAAAGATTCCAGCCGGTTCCACTAGCAAATCTAGGTATACTATTATTTAATATTGCGTGTGTTTGAGCGCCGTTTAATACAGATGATCCCTTTGGTAAAAATGCTGTTGTGTCTCTATTAGGTGTAATGGCTGTTTTACCATTAGGGTATCTAATCATTTCATGTCGGAAACCACCTGGACCATTACCTCGTCCTTTGTCACCTACAGTAGCAAATGTATCACGGTTAACTTTACCGTTAGTCACGATATTATGTTTAGAAGTATGTTCTGTGCCTGTGTGTAATTTGATTTCAGGTATCTTATCCATACCGAGTTTATCACCGACCCAGTTAACACCTTTAATCAATTTATTAAGGCCTTTTTTAACTCCGTTTACCATTTTATTAATAAAACCTGATATTTTATCAATGATAGGACTCAATGCATTTTTCATTTTTTTAAACGCATTAACAACGCCGTGCCAAACACCAGTAGCCATACCTACTGTATGTTTTTTTATTCCACCCCATATACGACGTGACGTACTAGCTATACCATGGAAGATATTTGATACACCTTTTTTCAAACTATTAAATCTACTTACTACACCACGCCATAATCCTGTTGCGAGAGATACAACTTTATTTTTTAAACTATTCCAAATTTTAGATGCAGTATTACGAATAGCATTAAAAATAGCTGTGATTCCTTTTTTCAATGCGTTAAATGTATGTCGAACGCCATTAGATAAACCTTTAGCAATTCTGACCACATTATTCTTAATAGCATTCCAAACTTTAGATGCGATATTTTTTATACCGTTAAAAGTAACTGTAATAGCGTTTTTAAGTACATTAAAAGTATTTCTAACACCTGTCACTAAACCTTTTGCTAGTCTAATTGCAGTATTTTTAATTGCATTCCAAACTTTACTAGAAATAACTTTTATAACATCTAAAATAACTGAAATTACTTTTTTAAGTATAGTGAATTGTAAACGAATATATGCAACATATCCTCTCACAATCACTCCAGTAACTGTTTTAATACCGTTCCAAATGGCTAGTATTACACTTTTAATACCATTAAATATAGTTGATATAACTTTTTTAAGTCCATTGAAAATATTAATTACACCATTAGCTAATCCTTTAACCAAACTCACCACAGCGTTTTTAATAGCCGTCCATATATTAATAACGGCATTTCTAAATGTGGCATTAGTTTTCCATAGGTGTATAATACCAGCGACTAATAAGCCTATAGCTGTGATGATTAGTCCAACTGGCCCCGTCATAAATCGAATTGCTAACCCTAAACCTCTAGTTGCAATAGAAGCTGCTTTAGTTACACCTGTCCAAACAACAGTAGCTGCTGCTGCAATCTTTGTTTTAACAGCTTGAAGTGTTTGAGATGTAGTTAATGCAGCTACAGCATATTTATAACCATCAGCAATACTTTTAGCTGTTGCAGTAACTCCATTCCACACAGCCTGTCCTGCTGCTGCCATTTTACTAGCTACATTATGTTTAATTAGAAATGAAATCAAAGTAGATATTCCGCTAAACATACCACCAATGGTACTAGCTAACTTACCAAATGTTGTTAATACTGGTCCTAGCGTTATTAATGTAATACCAAGATATTTAACTAAATTACCTAAAACATTTCTAGTATTACTACCTAAGCCGTTCCACCAATTAATGACACCTTTAATTCCGTTGGAAATTGCATTGAAAGCATTACCTAGTTTTTCTCCAGTTTCTTTAGCCCATTCTTGAGCAGCAGGTGATTGTAACATTTTTTCAAATTCATGCAGTGAGCCTTTTGACTGTTCAAATACACCACTAAGCAAACTTTCTCCAATCATACCTATGTATGCTTTAGTATTTTGAACCATACCTTTAAATGATTTAGAATATGCATTTGCCATACCTCCAGCAAAGTCATCCATCACTGTAAGGAATTCTTTAGAACTCACTTCACCATTTGTAACCATTTCTCTAAATGCATCGTATGAGACGCCGAGATGTTTAGCCATCGCATTACTAAAACCAGGCATACCTTCTTCAATCATATTCAGTTCTTGAGTCATTAGTTTACCTTGACCTTGTACACGGTTAAATATCATTGCCATGTCGCCAACTGGTCTATTTGCACCTACTGCTGCATCTCCAACTAATTTAATATAATGCTCAAGTTCTTTGCCTTCCTTTACGCCTGCTGCTAAAGCACCTGCTGCAACATCTGTACCTTCTGCCATAGTGGTCATACCACCTTTAATAGCTCTAGTCACTTGTTCAGTAATGGAACCAACTTCTTTAGTAGAATAGCCTAAGCCTTCCAACTTTGCTTTGGCAGTGTCTAGTCCTACTAATCTATCAAAGCCTAGTTTAGCAGTTATACCTGCCATTGCAGTACCAGCGACTAGTGCTGGCTTTGTAATACTATTAGTTAAAGACTGCCCCATACTTTGTGCTTTTGCCCCTGCTGTTTGCAATCCTGAACCTATACGACTTAATGAATTAGAAATTTTGCCACCTAAACTAAAGTTCATTTTGTAATAATCATTTAGTTGACTATATTCATATTTCATTTTATTAATAGCATCAGCCTGTTTATTATATTCAGTTTGCAACCTTACTGCTTTTGCACTATTAGCACCTTGAGATTGAGCCACCTGCGTATATTGTTTTTCTAAATCGTTTAAATTAGATGTGCCAACTTTAATTGATTTATCTAGATCATTCATTCTCTCTTTATAAGATGACGCACTCTTTTCGCCGTATTTAAAGTTGTTACTAGATAATTTCAAACTAGAATTTAAACTTCTGAATTCACGTTTAATTGCAGCTAGTGATTTACTTACTCCGACATCATTCATAGTGAGGTCAATCTGAAGTCCTTTAATTCTTTCCGCCATCAATCCACCTCCTTACTTTTAAAATCACTTACATAAAGGCTTCAATCATACTATCTGTTTTCTTAACATTTTTCTTCGTATCTTGTTCGACAATTTCCATAAAAAAAGAAAACGGCATGTCAAGAATATCATTGATATCTTTCCCGCCGTCTTTCATCATTTTTAATATTAATTTTTTCATATTTTCTTTATGTTCTTTGTATGTGATAGTATTTAAATCATTTTGGCTAATTGCTTTTTTCTCTCTTCATCCATTTGACCTTGAGCAATAAATTGGATTTGTCGCTGTAATTCTTCTACTGCATCTGGTGCATGTAATCGGTCTAATAAATCTTCTTTAGTAAATTGGTTGTTATAAATATCTACAACAAAATCTAGCATTTCGTCAATACTTTCTTTAGATGATTTTTCTTCATCAACTTGTCCATCCATTAAATCAGCAGCATCATATATTTTACGAAACGGAATTTGTGTTGGAGTAATAAACGTATCGAATTTTACGTTACCTTCTGTATCAGTTACCGCATTACCTTGTTTATCGATTTGAGTTAATTTAATAAAATTTCTTTTAGCCATTAATATTTTCTCCTTTAAAGTTAGTTTTTTAGTTATTAAGAGGCTACAAGCCCCTATAGTAGCTATTCGTTCATTTCTTTAATTAGTACTTTACCTTGTTTATTATCACTTGTAGAAAGCTCTAAAATACGTTCATGTGACACTTTTTTATTAGCAGGTTTAGGATAAGTATCACCTATGTTATAAACTTTCTTTTTATCTTCTAAATCAACAAACTTGTGCAAAACTTCAAATTTCTTTTTAGCCATAATGTACCTCCTACTTATGCTCCTAATTCTGTTTCAGGGCTTTCAGTTGTAGTGTCATCGTTCGACGTGTTTTTTCCAAACACAGCGTTCCAAATAGCGTCTCGCATAACAGTTGAACCTTTTGCGTCGTGTCCTAATAACATTGCTTTTTCTTCTTCAAAGCCTGCTACTGGTGCTTGCATAAATTCAGCTTTAGTAGAATCTGAACTGAACTCTACACCATCCTCTTTTGTTTTGCCTTCTAGTTCAGGGAATGTGAACATACCTTTTGGCAACCCAACATATTCACGTGAACCATCTTCCATAGTTTTTGCAAACATTACTGCTACATAAGGTGGTGTATCATTTCCAACTGAAACAATACCATCCTTGGAACGCTCTAAACCAAATAACGCTACTCTGTCTTCTAACGGAAGTTTATGGAAACCTGCCTCTACTTCAATTGTTCCGTTAGCAACAGCCATTTCTGCAACTTGGTTATCACCATATGCTTTTTCGATATCTTGGTCTTTTGATACTGAAATTTCTTGTAAAAATTTAATACGTTCTGGGTCTGTAACAGCTTTTACTTCTTCGCCATGTACCTTGTAGTAAAATTCTGTTAATCCTGTAAAAGATCTATAATTTTTTTCTGCCATATTTAAACACTCCTAAATTTTATAATATTGTTTACCTTCAAATCTTTTAGCTTGTCGGTATATATTGAACTCTTTTATATATTCTGGTTTCATTGATGAAGTTTCACCAAAACCTAATTGTTCCCACATGATTCTTTGCAATAAAAAAACGAGTCTATCTGATAGAACTCGTCCGTTTATTCCTATATTTTGTTTAACAAATACATCAATTTGATAAAAATATTCATAAGTTAAATTATCGTTATCTGCAAAATCTCTCGGCGTTGGTGTATCTAATGGATCAATCACAATTACCACATCTTTAATTTCTTGTGCGTTTGGATAATCAAAGAATTTAATGTTATTTTTTTGAACATGTCTCATAATTTCTTCATTTTCAACAATCGCATTATATATTTTCATAGTAATATCTTCCATCTATAATCTCCTAGATAACTCAGACTTAATTGTATCAAAGTAAGTTTGTCTACCTTTTCTCATTGCATTATCTATAACGCCTTTACCTGCAGTGTTAACCCATTTTCCTGAGCGATCAAAATGCCCATATTCATTAAGATGTATAATTCTATAGCGTTCTCCACTACTTCCATCATTCCAATGAATTTTGACTTGTCTAACACCACCAATAGTTTGAGGTTTAGAAACTGAAGTTGCTTTTACTGATTTACCAGTATCAGCAAAACTTTTCATATCTCTAGCGATAATTGAAGCAACTACACCAGCAGCTTTAGTTAAAGCATAGTCTACAACTTTTTGCATTCTATTTTTTCCAAATCGTCTTTCAAGTTCCTGTTGTAGCTCTTTTTCTCCTTTTATAGTTAATTTCACTCTTCTTCACCTACAATTTTAATATAGTTAGGTGTTTTAGCGGGTGCGACATTTTTAATGTTAAATGACATTCTTGCATATATACCGTTTTTGATTTCAAACGTTTGATTAACAGTTGGAACAAATTGTGGTTGTGCATTCCTGATATTTAATGTCACTGATTTTTTACTTAATTCTAAGTTACCTAATTGTACATCTTTTTGTGTAGGCTCATACAAACCAGCAAAACAGCTATATACTTCTTTCCATTCATTCATACCCGCTTCAGGACCATCATTAGTTACATCATAAAAAACGACTCTATAATCTAGTTGATTAAGGTTCATTATTTGTCACCTCAATATTGTCTTGACGCCATTTAACTAGATCACTACGTAATGTTTGTACTAACTTCATAGATGACGATGGCATATCGAAAGACTGCTCATTAGAAGTAGTAGAACGATTATCATAGTGATGTGCTACGATATTTAAAACAGCCAGATTAAATACTGTATTGTTAAAGAAAAACGGAGCATCTTCTTTAAGAGACACTGCCGTTTTAACTTCTTTAATTGCACTAGGCAAATATACATATTTAATTAAATCATCATCGAAATCATGGTCAACACGTATAGCCTTTTTTATGCTTTTTATATCATCAATGTTAAACATTGAACTCACCTACTTTATACTCCGATATCTTCTTTATTATCTTCAAAAGTGACGAAGAAACCAGCATTTTTATCAGCTTGTTTTACATCAAAACGGAACGCACCCATTAAGTATTTACCATAAATTTCATTGTCAATCCATTGAACTGACATATCAGTACGATCAGCAAATAATACTCCACGTTTAATATCACCAATAAATGCTTTTGCCTCACCGTTAACGCCTAATAAGTCATCGCGTACAACAGTTACATTCATACCCAACACTGTATTACCAGCTGTATTAATAATGCTATCTTGCAATAAGTAACGACCATTTCCATCTTTTAATGTATCTAATTTTTGATAGAAACTTTGTGTGCAAATGGTTTGACGGTCATATCCAGGGTCTAGTTTAACATTAATAATTTCTTTTAAATCATCAACATTTGAAACCGAAGTAGGATTGAATGATTTTAATACTTCACCAATACGTTCATTCAATGTATTGATTTTTTGTTCATTGATATTTTCTGATACAATAGCAGTTAAATTAGCTACAGAATCATCAAGTGCTTCTTGCGAAATAGGAATAGCGCCACGATAAGTTTGTACTTCCCAATTAATTGTTTCGAATTCTGGACGCGCTAATTCAGGATTTTTCTCTAATTCAGCCACAGTATTAAATTTAGCATTTGCGCGTTTTAAAATTGGATATTTACCACTTGCTGTAGAAACCGAAGTTTTTTGCACTAGTTCAGATAAGTCTTGAACAGTATTAACTTCTTTTTCAGGGATATATTTAATATCTTCTGGAATAGTTACACCAACATCATCTGATTTAACGTTATCTCGTTTTTGTCCTTTTGTTTTCATGTATTGTTCAAAAGCTAAAATTTCTTCATTTGTTTCTTGTTTAGTATTAATTTTCATAGATCTTTTCGCTCCTTCTTTTTTCTTTTTTTCTTTTTCTTCATCTAATTCATCTTCAGTTGGTTTTTCAACTTTTTCAATGTCAGGCATTTCTATTTTTTCTTCATCATCGTCTTTATCTTTTTTATCTGGTTCTTCTACTGGTTTATCGTCAGCAGGTGGTTGAGTTAGTTGTTCTTCTGAAGATTTACCTTCTGTTTTATCTCGGTTGTCGTCACTTTTTTCTGTGACAACTTCTTTTGACTCTTCTTGTTTAGGCATTGACGCCTCAATTTCCTCAGAAATTTTTTGTAACTCTTCATATTCTTTCTTCTGAGCATCAATATCAGCCTTTAGTGAACGTGCAGTTTCAAGGTCGCCTTTTTCTACAGCTTCTTGAGCTTTTCTAATTAAATTATTAAGCTCTTCTTTACGACTTTCTAAATTACTCGCCATTTTATTACACTCCTTTATTAAAATTTTCTATAAAAAATAGCCTTACGTTTCAAAACGTAGGCTTTCCAAATCTAATGCTATTTTAATTTGTTCTAATTCTTTAAATTTTTCAAACGACTTTGTACGCTGTCCTACTTCAACCGATGTATCTTTATAAGCAGGAACTGTTACAACACTCACTTCAATCAATTCATCAATTTTGTTGATTGTTTGGACATACTCACCATCTTGTCGCGACCATGTACGAGCTGTTGTATCGTTTACGGGCAATGTATAGAAAAAACTACATTGGTTAACATTACCAGCTTTAATGTTTTCGTATATATCTCTCGCATATGAAGTATTAGGTAAATAACATTTAAAGTACAATCCTTTGTCATCAACTTCTAACTCCAATGTTCCTGCTTGTGTTCGACCAATAATGTGATCAAAGCTATGATTGATTAAACACTTAACATCACTGATATCTACATTATCTAACGCATTAGGTGAAACTATTTCTCTAAAACCGCCTAAGTCATCACTCAAAGTATTAAACAATATTGCGTAACCTTCAATAACCATTTCCTGTTGTCCAGTATCAACATTGCTATTGCTCATCAAAATCACCTCCTATAGAGGCGTTTTTTTCAATTTCTTTATTAATTTTTGATTTCTGATAAGTTTCTAACGTATTCAGTGGTGCACGGTTTAAGTCAACTAATGGTTGGTCTCCATAATCAATTGGTTGATAACCAAATACACTACGTGCTTCATCAGTAGTGATAATACCTTTACTATGCAATTCAGTAATTCTCTGTAATTGTAATTCAGGGTCAATATCGATAAGTCTAGATGAATCGAATTCTAGTTCAAATTCATTATCAATAAATCTAAATATTTTTGTATCTAATTCTGCTATCATCATTTTAAAAATAGGATCTAATGTGCTTTGTAGATACTCTAGGTTTGCTTGTGTTATAGATGTATTTACTGTTTCAATACCTAATTTTGATACTGGTAAGCCAAATGCTTTAGCTACCTGTGTTGTGCTGAATTTATAACTGTTTAAAAAGTTCAATACTTCTGTTGGTATCTGTAATCGACTAAATTCCATCGTATCATCAATAGCAACGAGACCATTATTGCTACTTAATTGACTTTTCGCAAAATCTTTCTTTAACTCTTTTAACTGCTCAGCACTAATTTGACCTTTTTTGTATTTTAATACTGATGTTGATGTTCCACCATTATCAAAGAAGTTGCGTAAAAAACTTTTAGAACCTTGAGAAATACCTATTTCATGAGCCAATGCATACAAAGGGCTATAACCAACATAACCATCAAGTGTTATATATCTAAAATGTAAGATGTCATCACTTGTTATTTTAGATGCATTACCTTCAAAATCTTCACTAACATTATAAATAACATCTCCATCTTTTTCTTCTATTCCAACTAGATCGTTATGTAAAAAGAAAAAGCCTATTGGAAAGTTATTTTTATTTCTGATAATTTCAACAAAGGATTGACCATTCAATAACATATTAGCAATGATGATAAATTTAAAGTGCCAACCTGGTAAATCAGTATGTGGATTATCATTAAATAATTTCAATATATCATCCATTACTTCATTTTTTTCATGGCCTTTTACTTTTAATTTTGTACTGGCTATATCAGCCGAAATAATTCTAGTAGCTGTAAATATATCACTATTACGTAAGGCATTTATGCCAGTATAACTTGCGTGTATTCCGTGTTCTTGCCAATATAAAAGACGTTCAAGGTCTCTATTCATTTTATCTGTTTTACTACTAAATCCTAAATCTAGTAATGGCATAACTAACTCCCACCTCCTTTATTAGGTGGATGATCATAGTTTTGATTTAGCACTATTGATATTAACACTAACAATGTGCCACCAATAATGTATGCTAAAGGTTTCCATATAATATATAAACCATACAAGGCACTTATTAAACCAATTAGAAAAATAATAATAATCAATAAAGCATATAGAAACTTTACCAATTTAACACCTCCTTAAATAAATAATGGCATTATCGTTTCTACGTCCCATTCATGTTCACATGCGATTACATAAGCAAATATTGTTGCCATTAATGGATCGATTTTTTGTCTGTTCATTTTCTTTTCAATCATAATAGAATCATTAACATTTTTTGCAACTGCATTTTTAACAGCTATATCTAATAATGGATTTGTATGATGTTTAATATCACCATTAATAACATTTAATCTGAAATCTAAATTAGGATTAGATAACGTTTGTGGACCTTGTCTAATTTCATATAAGTCATAGTACCATTCACGCCTTTCTATCTCGGCTAAAACACCATGTATTGAGTAAGGGTCATAACAAACTGCCTGCACATCTAAATTATATTTACTAATGTAGTTTTCAATATAATCTAATACTTGGTTAGTATTAATAATTCCGCTAGATAAATTTGTAATAGTACAATATCCATCATGTGCTAATTGTCGATAATCTATAAGATCTCTTTCAATCTTTCCTTGCAGTCCACCTTTAGTACCGACAAATGAATGTGACGTAACATAATATTGTTTCTTTATTTCGTCTAAATGAATAAATGAGACTGCAGTTAAATCATCAGCTCTTGATAAATCAAGACCTATATATACTTTAGTATCATTAATATCAAAATCCGCTTCATTCTTTTTCCAATCATTAAAGTCTAAATAAGATTCTTCGCTAGCTTGCATCCAATAATTAAAGTTTTTGACTAATACTCTAAACATTGATCCCTTTTTAGTTGCTTCAGCAACACGTTTATCAAGAAATTCTTCAATTTGTTCTTTTAATTCGTCAGTCTCATTGATTAATGGATTTGATTTTGCCCAAAGTGACTTATCTTGCCACTCATCTTCATTATCTTGTTCAAAGATAATCGCAAAATACTCATCATCGTCATACTTATCATCAAGTATATCTTTTGAATACGGCCATTCATCAGTATACATAGGCGCGTTCAAATTAAATCCTGCTGTAGATATAATAAAAATCATTGATTGTAGTAAGTTACCTTGACCAGACTCTATAAGTTCTACCATTTCATTTGTTTTAGCGGCATGGTATTCATCTATAACAGCTAAAAATGGTTCGAAACCATCAACAGCACCTGTATCACGTGACAAAGGACGAATGTATGAACCATCTTTTATATGTGTTAGTAGCTCTCGTACTTTTTTCACATCTTTTTTTAGCTCTGGAACTTTAGATACAAAGTACATCAGTTGTTTAGCAACCATATTAAATACAATGCTTGCTTGAGATTTATCATTTGCAGCCGTAAACATTTGTCTACCTTCTTTAGGTTCTCTATCGAATAAAAAAGCGTATAAAACAAGACCAGAAACTAAAATAGACTTACCATTTTTTCTAGCCATTGATATAAACGCTTTTCTAAAACGCAACATGTCAGTATCTTTTGTAAACCAACCACGTACACTTGCAATAATGAATTTTTGGAATAAACCTAATTGGTTTATGTTGCCTTTTGTATCAGGTAACGCCTCAATGAATTTAATAACCTTTTTAGCGCGTTTGGGTTTATAGGTATAATTCCATTCAGAATTATTTATTGACCTGTGTATGTCTTTCAAATGACGTATACAAGCAAATCTTGTGTATTTAGAAGTGATATATTCACCCGAAAGTACTTTCACACAGTATTTATATGCATCATCTTTATATTCAATCGGTATATCTAATAATTCTTCATTTGTCTTAGGAACATATGCGCTAGTCATCGTCATCAATTCCAAATTCATCATATACAGATTGTTTTTGCTCGTTTGGTGTTGGTACCACTATTCTCATTCTTGAGTCAATTGTTAATCCTAATGAACCACAAATCGCACGTAACTCTTTTAGGGTCTCCATGTAAACTGCAAAAGCACCAGTTTTCTTATTTGTTTCAGTATCAAAAGTACCAACAATTTGAATTTGGTGGTAAGCGTTATCGTTTATATCTACTAATTCACAATATTTCTTAATTAATGTGAAGTCTAAATCTGCGATTGGTAAATCTTGCAATAACGGTACTATTCTTTTCCACTCTCTTTGTGCATTATCAGTTAATTCAATAGGCAAATTATCAACTGATAACTTTTCAAACTTTTTCAATCCATTTTCCTTTAATTCAGCTAATTCTAAATCTTCTTTATTGTGATTTCCTACTTTTGTAGCATTTAGTTTAGGCTTTCTTCCTGCCATTCCATCACCTCCAACAGTAAAACTTACCCTTAAAATATTTCATTTCTAGAATTTGGTTGCAGAAAAGGTCGGCTCGTTTAACTCGAACACTAGAGCGACGGGGGGTTAAAAGATACCCCTTCAAAATAATTAAATATAATAAAATTATTTAAATCCGTGAATTTTATTATGGCATGTATTACATACTGCCTCTAAATTATCCATATCCAGTCTTTTCGACCAATCCCGTTTCAATTCAACCTTATGGTGAACAATTAGATTACGGTCGTTAACAATACCATTAGCTAAGCAGTGTTGACATAGATAATTATCACGCATTAATACCTGTTCACGTGTTCTACGCCACTGTGTACTGTGATAGAAAGCTGTATAACGCTTGTTGTCATTGTTATACCTAATGTCTTGGTTATAACGTTTAGCATTGGCTTTCCTATAGTCTTGTAACTCCTTTTGACTATAACTTCTGTTTCCTAATCTAACTTTTGGTTCTTTAAACAAAAATGTTTTCAACTTCTTTCAAATAAAATTAATAATCAAATCTAATTAATAAATATAATTATTCGTTGTTCATTTCTAAAACTAAATATTAAATATATAAACTCAAATCATCTTTTACTTATTAATTGTTTCTTCA
>NZ_PPQR01000050.1 GCF_002902085.1 Staphylococcus simiae | reverse complement strand
TTGTTGGCATTTTCGCCAAAGTATTTTGTAATATTTTCATATCAGTTAGTGGAACATCAACTGTTCTGTCAGATGTTTCTGTTTTAGTACCTGGTAGATGTATTGTACAATCTTTAAAATTTAAATCAGATTTGCATAAGCGTTGTACTTCTCCAAATCGTCCACCAGTGATGATTAATATATAAATAAATACATAAGATTGAATAGGGATGTTAGCAACGTAGTCTTTCAAGCCAATAAAATCTTTAATACTCATGAATTTTTCTTCTTCGCGTTGTGCGGGTATAGTTCCTTTAACAACAACTTTGTAAGTAGGGTCTTTGTGTATTAAACCTTCTTGAATTGCATCGTCTATAGATTGTTTTAAACAGTTGTGTATTTTTCTAACTGTTTCTGTCGAATGATTTGATCCATACCATTTAATAAATTTGCGATAAAAGGTAGTGTTTAAATCAGATAGAATAACATCACTGAGATTTTCAGTCTCTAAAAATGATTTAAATTGATTGATTGCATTTTTGAATGTTGCATAGGCTTTGTCTGTAACGACACCTTCCTTATTAACTTTAATCCAATCATTATAATAGTCGATAAAAGATGTTTTATTGTTGATTACAAAACCTTTCATTACTTTATTGCGTGCTATAGATTCTGCTTGAGTTGCATCACGTTTAGTCACAAAGCCTTTCTTTTTATAGCGTTTGCCTTCGTATCCAAAATCGTAATACCATTTTCCGTTTGGTTGTTTTCTTACTGACATTTGATTTCCTCCTCAAAAAAGGTAAAAAATAATAAGGGTAGGAATGCTACCCAAGCATATATTGTGATATAGTGGTTAGTTTGACAATGTAATTACTCCATTGGACCAGCTATTGTTGGTTCTTGTAAACCGTATGGTGATTGCTTACTTAACTCACGCATCCTTTTTATTTCTTCATCTGTAGGATTATCAAAGTCTATTCCTTCTTCTAATGCTTGTTGTCTTGCAGAATTTACAGGTATTTGTTGCGTGGATTGATTATTCTGAATAGATTGTTGATTCTGCGTACTAATTTGTTCCTGCATTTCTGTTTGTTGTTCATTATCGACTTTATTATCTTGCATTTCACCGTCACCATTTTTATATGTATTTTCTTTTTTATTATCAGTAACTTCTTTGTTATCGGTTTTTAAGTTAGATTTTACTTTCTTGGTATTTGATTTCTTGCCTTTCTTTTCATCGTTAGACTTTTCATGTTCAGATGATTTGTTGCCACTGGAGTTATTCTCTTTTTGTCCACATGCACCTAACACCAATAAGCTTGCAAATATTAAAAATAATACCTTTTTCATTCTACACTTCTCCTTTGTTTTTATATTAAAGCGTCACTAGGACGCTTATTAAAATATTTTCTGGCTTGCGATAACTCTACCGATTATTTTTACTTCATCATCTTCACCATAAACTTGTGGTAAGTGTTCTGGATTATTTGACTCTGGTAATAATATAATCTGACCTTTGTTATATCTAATTCTTTTAACTGTAGCATTGTAACCATTAACCATTACAACGCCTAGTTGGCCATTTTCAACAGTAGAATCTTTCTCAACAACAACTATATCGCCATCTTGAAAAATCTTATCCATACTATCTCCAGAAACTCTCAAAGCAAATTCTTCTTTATTAGAGTTTAATTGTTTAGTAGCGAAGTATATGTAATCAACTAAATTTTCTTCACTATAAATAGGTAAGCCAGCAGATATCTTTGAAACTACTGGTATTTGTTTAACTGGTAGTGTTTCAATTCTTGGCTCAACTGTTTCTGGTTTTTTAATTTCCATTATATCTTCTGGACGAATGTTCAAACCGTTACAAATTTTGATGACATTTTCTACTTTAGCGTTAAAAACACCACGTTCTAAAATAGATCTAACAGTTGTATAAGCTAAACCGATTTCTTCTGAAAAAGCCTTTACACTTCCTGACTTCTGTTCAATAAGATGTTTTAAATCTTTTTCTTTAGTCATTTTTGTTTACCTCATTTCTAATTTGTACCTATATAATACCATGCGAAAAATCGTATATCAAGTAAAAAATAAAAATAAAAATACGAATTTTAGTGTTGACTTAGTACGAATTTTCGTATATAGTTTAGTTAAGCGATCGACGAGGTTGCTAAAAATTTTAATTTAAAATACGAATTTTCGTATTAGGAGGGGTACTGTGTTAAAACATTTCGATGATATTAGGAAAGAGAAAAAAGTATCTCTGGTAGATTTAGCAGACTTGTTAGGAGTTAGATACCAAACAGTCGCAGATAAGATTAACGGAGTTTCTGATTTTAAGTTTGGAGAAGCTTTACTTATTAAAAATGAATTTTTCCCAGAGTACGACATTGAATTTTTGTTTGCTAAAGACAAAGAAAAACAAACTAATTAATAGGAGGAAAACCAAATGAACGATTTACAAGTATTTCAAAACTCACAATTTGGAGAATTAGAAATTTTAACTATTGATAACAAAGAATGGTTTCCAGCAATTAAAGTAGCTGAAACTCTAGGCTATACAAATCCACGTGACGCTATTGCTAGACATACAAAACAACGTGGGGTCGTGAAACACGACGTCATCGACTCATTAGGCAGAAAACAAAACAAAAAATTTATTGACGAAGGTAATCTATATAGATTAATCACACGTTCAAAACTACCACAAGTAGAACAATTTGAAGAATGGGTTTTTGATGAGGTGTTACCGACGTTAAGAAAGACTGGAACATATCAAGTTAAACCATTAACAACATCTGAACAAATTCAATTAATCGCAAAAGGTAACACAGAATTAGACGAACGTGTAACTAGAATTGAAGAAACATACCCAATCATGCACGGAGAAGCTAAACATATACAAAAGTTAGTAGCGCAAAAGGTTGCAGAAGTCGTAAGAAATAAATTTAACGGTTACTACAATCAAGTATCACGCAAATTGTTCGCAGAAATATACAAAAGTATTAAGAACATTTTCGAAGTACCGAGCTATAACTGCATACCGCGAGGACGTTATGAAGAAGCGATCAGATTTGTTGAAAGATGGCAACCTTCTTATGAGACGACGTATCAATTAGAGATGAAATTGAATGATTAAGGAGGTTATCAAATGCAAGAAGAAAACAAAAAATCTCAATGTGGAAAAGACCACATTAAGATTACTAGTTGGGAAATAGTTGATATTAATAGGAAATTAAACTTTTTCAACTTTCTATTAATAATTTTAATACTGTTACAAGTATTCCAGCTATTCCTATGAAAGAAGGTATAAATACTTTAAAAACAACCTTCCAAAATGCTTTTCTACCTTCAGTAGTTATAAATCTTTTAGTTGTTGAACTTTGTATAGGAAAACCATTAATGTAAAAAGTTTCTCCGGTTTCGGAAGAAATGTAGTTTTTATCTATCATTTCATTTAAGTTTTTATCTTCAAACTCAATATTTACCGAACCCTTTAGGTAAGCAACTAAAAGTTTCCAAAATATACCAGGAGTTATTATGATCACCTCCTAATAAGGAGTATAGCAAAAAATATATTATTACTAATAATCGAAAAAAACAAATTAATAAGGAGGAAATGGAATGTTTATAAGAAGAAGGAAACACAACTATAAGGCAAGAGTAGAAACGAACTTAACCGAACTGAAACTATTACTGAATAAATTAAAAAGTCTATCAGCTTTAACGGAAAATAAACAAATCGAATTAAAAAAGAAAGTCAGTGAATATGAAAGTTTGGTCAAACAAACTGAAAACATTATTAAACGGATAAACAATTTTAAAGTGAAAGCGAAAATAAGAAAAGGTGACGAATAAACGCCACCCTGAAAGATTAAGAAATTTTCATTTCAGTTTTACATTTAGGACATTTAGCTTTTGATTTATTCAAATTCACTTTGTACTTCTTACCACAGTTCATACAGTGAATTTCAAAATTCTTAGTAAAGTCGTCCAACGCTTTTTCTAAATCTTTCATACCTTTTACTTTAGCACTCATGCACAACACCTCCCTTCACAAAGGGATAACGACATTATACACGAAAGGAATGATGACCATGAACACTAAAACATGGTGGACTATGAAAGATCTTGAGATAGAAACGAGTAAATCTCGTAACTGGTTAAAAGCTAACATTTTAGAAGTTCCAGTATTCAAAAAAGAGATTGAAACATTTGCACATTATCCAATCAATAACAATGACGAATATAGATTTATCGGAAGTAAAATGAAACAATTTTTAGAAGATAAGTTTCATATGATTTTCAGTTAAAGGAGGTGATATCAATGAGCGACGAAATGGCGACATACTGGTTTAACTACTTATATGAACGTGGACTTATACACGAAGTATTGAGAGAAGAAGGTATTATAGCACCCTTAGAAAAAGATGGAGATAAAAAAACAGCAAGTGAAAAAAGGGGTGAAAAAAATGAGTAAAGAATATGCAAGCTATCTAATAGCAACATTTATTTTTACGGTACTAACGATTGTACTACTACCGTTCTTATACTTCACAACAGCAATAGCAGTAGGCGCATTCGCAAGTATCGTAGCATTCATTTTCTACAACAACCACTTTTTTCGACAAATAAAAAAGACTGAGACTTGCGCCAACAAGTAACAGTCAATAACGAAATATAACTTAATTAAAATATACGAAATATAACGGAGGTCGTCAAGTATGAAAAATAAATACGCAATTAGAAAACTAAGTGTCGCAGTAGGTTCAGTAATCATAGGAACAACTTTATTTGTTAGTGGAGAGGCTAAAGCAGATGAAATTAAAACGAACGACGGAACAGTGCAACAAAACGAAGTTGCTCAAGAGCCAACGAAAGAGACACCTAAAACGCAAAATGAAAATGTAGAACAAAATAACAACCAACAAACACAAGTTGAAACTAAACAAGAAAATCAACTGCCACAATTTATTACTAATTCAGAAGTAAAAACAGAAAAAGATGATAACGGACAAACACCTATTTGGAGTAAACAACAAGTTAACTACGAATGGAATGCAACACAATATAAAAAAGGCGATGTCATAAATTTTGATTTGCCTAAAGAAGTGAGATTAGCAAACGAACAAAATTTTGATTTGAACACGCCAGACAATATCACTATAGGTAGTGTTAACGCAACAACAAATGGTGCTGTAACAGTTAATTTAAAAGATGAGAACAACTATTTAGCTACACATCAAAACACACAAGGTTGGATTAAATTCGAAACAATGTTCAATCGTGATGTAGTGAAAGACGATCAACCATTCGAAATTAAAGTTGGAGATAAAACATATAAAGGTTTTATCGCTAAAAACGAAGCAAATAAAACTCCTTTACAAAAATTCGGCTACATTGACGACGACAAAAAAATTAGATGGGACGTTAACGTTAATTTCGACCAACAAACCATTGATAACGCTAAAGTGACAGATACTTTAGGCGAAGGGCAAACGCTAGATGAGGACAGTGTAGAAGTATACGAGTATGACACTGATACAAACAAAGCAACTGGTACTTATGCTAAAGATAAATGGAAACTTACACCAACGACAAACGGTTTTGTTATCGACTTTTTAGAACAAATCAAATCTAGTTATCAAATCGAGTACACTACAATGCCATTAAGAGGCTTAAATAAACCATATCAAAACAGCGTTGAATTAACTGGGACTGGTTACGATACAGCATCTAAAACGGTTGATAGTGAGGTGTCTAATAGTGATGGTGGAGGAGAAGGCAATATGATACCAGAAAAGCCGAGCGAGCCAGAGCAACCACAACCAGAGGAACCAAGTGAACCAAAACGACCAGATGTTGAAACGCCAGAAAATCCAGAACCTAATGAACCAAATGAACCTGTACAACCAAAACCGGAAGAGCCAAATAAACCAAATGTGCCAGAACCAAATACACCAGAGGTTCCAGACACACCAGAACAACCAGATGTACCTAAAACGGATGAACCAGAACAACCTAATAACGAAACGCCTGAAACACCGAAATCAGAAACACCAAAAAATGAAATTCCTAACAAATCAGAAACGCCAAATACACCTAGAGAAGAGATACCAAACAAACCTAATACAGAAACGCCATACAAAGCAAATAAAGAACATTTAAATACGCCGAATAGTATTAATCCAAAAGAGTTAAACAACGCTAAAAAAGAGGTTTCTGTAACACCTCAAAAGCACGTTTCAGATAAACCAAAACAACAAATGAAAAACCAAAAAGAAAGCGAAAGTAAAACTTTGCCAGAAACAGGACAATCAAGCACAAACTACACATTGCCAATACTAACGTTTATCGGTGGTTTGCTTTTAACTAGAAAATTAAAAGCCAACAAGGAGGACAAATAAATGTATTACAAAATAGGAGACGTCGCACAAAAAGTTATCAGATTTGAGGGCTTTGACTTCAAATTGGCAGTGAAGAAACAAGACTATGGCGTGTTGATTAGCATTTTAGATTTAGAAGGCAGATATGTAGCAGGTATGAATATCGAAGAAGAGAGCGACATATACGTTGCTACAGACAATCTACAACAAGCTATGCGCGAATGGATTGAAGAGAATACTGATGAAAGAGACCGACTAATGAATTTAGTCATGGAATGGTGATTGGTATGAAACATACATTATTAAGAATTGCTAATGAATTAAATGAGTTGCTTTTATATTCAGATATAGAGGCGTGGTGTCAATTTAAAAAGAAAGAGGATGGAATTGTCATGGTTGATTTCACACATTTTGATGAACGCTACAGACATTCAAACAAATCTTTAATGATTTACCCTCACTACTCCGACGAAGAGGCTCAAGAATTATATGAAGAAATGAAACGTGTTATTGCAGGGGAGGAACTGATCAATGAATGAGTTACAAGCACAAGAATTAGAAAACATTGAACAAGATGAACGATTTAAAGTTACCGATTTAGATAGCGCTAATTGGGTGTTTAAGAAGTTAGACGCAATTACTACTAAAGAAAATGAAATTAATGAGTTAGCAGATAAAGAAATGAAACGTATCAAGTCATGGCAAGAAAAAGAAGTAGAGAAGTTACAAAGTAGCAAAGAATATCTACAAAGCCTAGTGATTGAGTATTTCAGAATAGAAAAAGAGAAAGATAACAAATTCAAACTTAACACTCCATACGGTAAAGTGTCGGCTCGTAAAGGCTCAAAAGTTATTCAAGTGAGCAACGAACAAGAAGTGATTAACCAACTTGAACAACGTGGCTTTAACGACTATGTAAAAGTGACTAAGAAACTAAGTCAATCAGATATTAAGAAAGACTTCGGCGTAACTGAAAATGGCACATTAATCGACGCTAACGGCGAAGTTTTAGAAGGTGCAAGCATTATCGAGAAACCGACATCTTACACGGTAAAGGTGGGAGATTAGATGAATAGATCAGAATCAATTGTCGAATTAAACAAAGCATTAGCTAACTTTCATAAAGAAGTTAAACAACCTATGAAAGATGCTAACAATCCGTTTTTTAAAAGTAAATACGTACCACTAGAAAACGTTGTTGAAGCTATAGATGATGTAGCGCCCAAACATGGTCTTACCTATACACAATACCCAGTGACTACAGAAAATGGACTGGTTGGAATATCGACAGTATTACTTCATGAAAGTGGCGAATATATCGAGTTCCCGCCAGCAACAACTAAACCAGATAAGAACACGGCACAGGGCGTTGGTTCAGCTTTAACATACATGCGTCGTTATTCATTAAGCGCAGTTTTTGGAATTACGAGTGATCAAGACGATGACGGTAATGAGGCGAGTGGAAAGAATAATAAAAGCAAACAAACACAACCACAAAAAGCGAGTAGTCAAACCATAGGCACATTAAAAAAAGAAGTCCTTAACTTCACAAACTTGATTAAAGGTACTGAAAAAGAAGTGCCACAAAACGTTGTTGAACAACGATTTGGAGTTAAAAACTACAATCTAACAGAAAATGAAGCGGTACAAATAATCAATAAAATACAAAACAATGCAAAAACAATAACTGGAGGTAACGAATAATGTTAAACAGAGTTGTATTAGTAGGAAGATTAACAAAAGACCCAGAATTCAGAACAACGCCTAATGGTGTAAGTATTGCAACTTTCACACTAGCAGTTAATCGTACATTCACTAACGCACAAGGAGAACGTGAGGCAGATTTTATTAATTGTGTTGTTTTTAAAAAACAAGCAGACAACGTAAATAACTATTTATCAAAAGGCTCATTAGCTGGTGTTGACGGAAGATTACAATCACGTAGTTATGAAAATCAAGAAGGACGTCGAGTGTTTGTAACTGAAGTTGTATGCGACAGTGTCCAATTCCTAGAACCAAAGAATAGCAATCAATCAAACAACCAACAACAAAACGGACAAACGCAGTCTGGCAATAATCCTTTTAACAACGGAATGCAAAACGCAAGTGGTCCTATCGATATTTATTCGGAAGATCTTCCTTTCTGATGAGGTGTTTATATGAAAGAAATTTGGAAAGACGTTGTTGGTTATGAAGGAATTTATGAAGTCAGTAGTTGTGGAAGAATTAGAACACATAAAAATAAAACTACTTACACAGAGAGACATGGCTTTAGACATTGGAAACAGCGTTATTTAAAAGATAAAACTCCAAATGGTAGGGATATAAGAGTGTCACTTTGGAAAAACAGTAAACGTAAAGATTTTCTAGTGCATAGATTAGTAGCTTTGGCTTTTATACCACAAACAAAAGGTAAAGAATGCATTAATCACATAGACGGCAATCCTAAAAATAATAATGTAAAAAATCTTGAGTGGTGTACGCATTTAGAAAATAACAGACATGCTTTTAATACTGGTCTTATGACAACGAATATGAAAGTTAAATTAATTCAAATCGATTCAAGTATAGAGTTGGAATTTATTAGTATGGCTAGAGCAGATAACTGGTTGAAAAGAGCAAACGGTTATACAAGTAGCCGAATAAAAAGAGGTTGTAGCACTGTGATAGCTAAAGATAACACTGAATATAGGGTAGAGAAGTTGGTTTAAATGGCACAAATTACAAGTTATATCACTGAAGATGATGGCACAACAACTGTCGTCGTCAGAGGTGTAGAACTAGGCAATAAAGAAACACTATTACTAGATAACGGTATTAATGTCGATGTAGATATGAACATAATTGATCCGTTCAAGATAACGGACAAGCAACGCCGTAAGATATTTGCTCTCTGTAACGACATAGAGGCACACACAGGACAGCCCCGAGACTATATGAGGTATTTATTCCAGGAATATGTAAACGTTCTGTATGGCTATGATAAGCCCATCTCATTAAGTGATTGTACACGCACACAAGCTGGGCAAGTTATCGAAGTAACGCTTGATTGGATATTTGATAACGATATACCACTAAGCTACAAGACAAGTGACCTACTGAAAGAAGATAAAGCATTTCTCTACTGGTCAACAGTTAACAGAAATTGCGTCATATGTGGTAAGCCACACGCCGAACTGGCTCATTATCATGCAGTTGGTAGAGGTCGTAATAGGTGCAAGATTGACCATGCAGGCAATCAAGTATTAGCATTATGCCATTTTCATCACAAACAACAACATGATATGGGCATGGATAGTTTTAACGAAAAACACAAACTACAAAATAGCTGGGTCGATGTGGATTATAGATTGAACAAAATGCTGAAAGGAGAGAAGAAATGAGCAAACTACTCATAGACGATTATCCAATACAAGTATTACCAAAGTTAGCCGAAGAAATAGGATTAAACGAGGCTATCGTGCTACAACAAATGCACTATTGGCTTAATAACTCTAAACACAATTATGACGGTAAAAAATGGATATTTAATTCTTACGCATCATGGCACGAACAATTTCTTTTTTGGAGTGAAAGAACTATAAAAAGAATTATTCATAGTTTAGAAAAGCAAGGTTTATTATTAACTGGCAATTACAACAAGTATTCATTTGATAGAACGAAATGGTATACGATCAACTACAAAAAACTAGACGACATAATGGCACGACCATTGGGACAAAATGACCCGACACAAAGTGACAACTTGTCCCGTTCAGATAGTGACAATTTGTCCCGACCAATACCAGAGACTACAGAGACTAACAAACAGAGAGAGACAGACGACGTCTCAAAATCATTTAAATATATTAGCAATAATTTAGAGATTATAAATAATCCATTAAAAGCTGAACAAATAGAGTACGAAATAAAAGCATTTGAAAAAGACAAATTTGAAATAGTTAAATTAGCTACTGATTATTGCATAGAAAAAAGTAAAGGGCTTAATTACCTGTTAACTATTTTAAAAAATTGGAATAAAGAAGGCGTTACTGATGAAGAGAGTGCTAAAAACAAATTGAAACCACGTAATGCTAAAAAAGAAACTACTGATGACGTCATAGCACAAATGGAAAAAGAATTGAGTGATAACTAATGCCAATGAGTAAACAGCAAGCATTAGAGATTATCAAAAAAGTTAGATATGTATACAACATTGACTTTGATAAACCTAAATTAGAAACATGGATTGATGTATTAAGTGAAAACGGAGATTACAAACCTACTGTGAGAGCTGTAGACAGCTATATAAACAGCAACAACCCTTACCCCCCTAACTTACCATCAATTATGCGTAAAGAGCCTAAAAAGGTATCTATAGAGCCTGTAGATGAAGAAGTAGTTACACACCAATGGAAAATGAAGAATGACCCAGAATATGCTAGGCAACGAAAGATTGCTTTAGACAGGTTCAAAAGTAAGTTAGCAGAGTTTGGGGGCGATGATTAATGAATTACGGACAACAAGAAATTGAAAGTACCATTATCGCCTCTCTACTTAAACAACCGGATATTTTAGAAAAAGTACGTGTTAAGGGTTATATGTTTACTGACGAAAGGTACAAAGCATTTTTTGAATATGTAATGGATGTTGGAAAGGTAGATCATAGCGAACTTTATTTGAAAGCGACAAACGATAAATCATTTTTAGATGTAAATACAATTACTAAACTATATAACACTGATTTCATCGGCTACGGTTTCTTTGAAAGATACCAACAAGAATTGGTTGAACGCTATCAAATCAATAAAGCTAATGAGCTAATCAATGATTTTAAACAGGATAACACAACTCAAAACTTTAATAACTTGATAGATGAACTAAGAGACTTAAAAACAATCACTGATACCAAAGAAGATGGCACAAAAAGATTTGTCGAAGAATTTGTTGAAGAGTTATACAGTGATACCCCTAAAAAGCAAATTAAGACTGGTTATAAGCTCATGGATTACAAAATAGGGGGATTAGAACCATCACAACTTATCGTCATCGCAGCACGCCCCTCTGTAGGTAAAACAGGTTTTGCATTAAACATGATGTACAACATAGCAAAAGGTGGTTATAAAACATCATTCTTTAGTTTAGAAACGACAGGAACATCAGTTTTGAAACGTATGTTATCAACTATCACTGGCATTGAGTTAACTAAGATTAAAGAGATTAAAAACTTAACGCCAGATGACTTAACTAAATTAACAAATGCAATGGATCAAGTCATGAAGTTGAACATAGATATTTTTGACAGAAGTAACATCACGCCACAAGACATTAGAGCACAAGCTATGCGTCATTCAGATGAGCAACAAGTAATATTTATCGACTATCTGCAATTGATGGACACTGATGCCAAGATAGACAGACGTGTTGCCGTTGAAAAAATATCACGTGACTTAAAAATTATAGCGAATGAGACAGGCGCAATCATCGTCTTATTGTCACAGCTTAATCGTGGTGTTGAATCAAGACAAGACAAACGACCAATGTTGTCTGATATGAAAGAGTCCGGAGGTATTGAGGCAGACGCCAGTTTGGCAATGCTACTCTACCGTGATGACTACTATAACCAGGATAACGAAGAAGACACGACAGGTAAGTCAATCGTTGAGTGCAACATAGCTAAGAATAAAGATGGTGAAACAGGCGTTATAGAGTTTGAATACTTCAAAAAGACACAGAGGTTTTTTACATGAACATGATGCAGTACAAAGAATTGTTGAAAAAACTTTATGAAGAAACTAAAGATACTGATCCAATTGTCGCAAGAATATATATCGAGACAGGTTGGGCAATCAATCGACTACTAGAACGTAATGAAATAACTGTATTTGATGATTATGACAAAGTGAAAGACAAGATTATGAATGAGACAAAATGGAGGCATGCAGATGGCACTTATCGAAAAGTATTACCTCTACAGAGATGATGGAACAGAAGAAATAAAAGTAATCAAAGAAACAAGTGACCAAAATATCGTTTATTCGCTAAATAGAGCTCATTTTAGCGACGATTATAAAATTATGACTGATAGTGAGATAAAACGATTTAAAGGCACACACGGGCTTTTATATGAGCGTGAGCTAGGTTTACAAGCAACTATATTTGACGTGTAGGTGTAGAGATGAGCAAATACAACGCAAAAAAGATTGAGTACAAAGGAATTGTGTTCGATAGCAAAGTTGAATGTGAATATTACCAATATTTAGAAAATAAAATGAATGGTGTTCAATATAACAAAATAGAAATACAACCGAGATATGAATTAATACCCAAAGTGAATAAACAACGTAAGACAGAATATATCGCAGATTTTGCGCTATATCTCGATAATGAATTAGTTGAAGTTATAGACGTCAAAGGAATGCCCACAGAGACAGCTAAATTAAAAGCTAAGATGTTCAGATATTTATATCCCGATGTAGCTTTAACGTGGATATGTAAGGCTCCTAAGTACACTGGGCAAGAGTGGATAACTTACGAAGAATTAATAAAGGTAAGACGCGAAAGAAAACGAGAAAAGAAGTGATGATATGGAAGAACAAGCATATATTAACGCAACATTTAACGTAAGGATACCAACATATGTTCAAAGTGGTACCTACGCACAAATAGATAATGCAAAAGAAAGTTTAGCAAGTTATTTATATGACAATCCAGCAGAAATATTAGAATACGAAAACATGCAAATTAGGTCAGTAGATGTTGACATTGAATAGAAAAGATTTAACACATGCCCAAGTTAATTTTTACGGTGAGCGAAAAACGTTGGAAGAATTATCAAATGAGTATGAAATAAATTTAAAAACGCTAATTTCAAGATATAGAAAAGGTGTCAAAAACGAAAAGATTTTATTGAATCCTAAAAAACCAGAGGTTCTAGTAAATGGCAAAGTGATGAACATCGATGAAATATCTAAAGAGGCAGGAAAATCAAGAAGTACAATTTATTACCGAATCAAAAAGGGATACAAAGAAGATGTTTTAGTTTCTCCAAAGATAAATTCAGATTAAAAAATGAAGAAAGTAGAGGTTTAAAAATGGCAGGTAAACATTCAAAAATAAAAATTGATGGAAAATATGGCACTGTTCTCGAATTTTCGTTGAAATACGGAGTACCAATATCCACTATCCTAACAAGGTATAACAGAGGTATTAGAGGTGAAGAATTAATAATAGGCAAAATAGAAAGAGCGCAAAAATTCGATGTTAACGGCGAAATGCTAACAATAAAAGAAATTGCTGAAAAAGCAGGGGCTACTGATAGCGCTATATACAATAGGATTAAGCAAGGTTATAAAGGCGACGCTTTGATTATGCCTACAATGTATGCAAATGAAAAAGATAATGATTCTAGACGAATAACAAAAGAAGATTTAAGAATAATTGCAGAGGCAGAGGCAAGGCACGAACAAGCAATTAGAGACAGAAAACGCGCTAAACAAAAAGTGAGAGAAAAAGAAAGACTAGCAATGATAGCTAAGCACAGAGTACGTAGTGATTGGTTTGTACATTTAGAAAAGAATGACATATTCCCAAAAGTGAAGAGAGGTTAAAACAATGGCAGAAAAACTATTAATTTCAGAACTAGAATACGACGACACTATTACAGTATACGACTTTGGTAAAAGTGAATGGACAAAAGGAATTACAGTCATTGGCTATGTAGTAGATTTTACAGCCAGAGACTTTGATACACCAGTAGCAGTTATTAAGTCGGGGAATGCAGTATATGAGATTACAGATGACAATTCATTTACTAAAAGGATTAAAACATATGCAGATACACGAGCTAAATAAAGATGATGAGATTTGGTTCAAGTATCCAAACGCGACTATATCGTTTCCAGCTAAAGTTATTGAGCTTGAATGGAATTTTGAGGGCGAGCCAATTGCTAAAACAAGGGTAGGAACAGAAATTGTTTATATAGACGACAATTTCGACATAGTAAAAGTATAGGAGTGAAGACGTGGAAAAAGATAATGTAAATCAACCAGAGCATTACACATACGGCAATATTGAAATTATAGATGTAATAGAGCAAATCACGAAAGAGTACCCACCAGAATTGGCATTTGCAGTAGGTAACGCAATTAAATATCTTGCTAGAGCTAATCACAAGAACGGCAAAGAAGATATAGCTAAAGCTAAATGGTACGTACAACGTGTGTTTGATAAGTGGGAGGGATAAATGAGACCACTTAACGATACGATCAAACAAAAGTATAGACACGACACACAAGGTAAGTCGCTATCACAAATAGAGCGTGAGTTGCGCGCAAAGGGTATCAACTGTTTTGTGATAAGTGCTAGTGGGCGCAAGGTAACAGCGATAGTTAGTAAGGTGGATAAGATGAAGAATAGGGAGTGTTTGAAGTGACAGAAAAAGAATTGCTATTAAGACATTCGGCACTCATTGTTAAAGACTTATTCAAATCGTTAAACACAGTAGTAAATAAATATTATAAATTCAGTGACACAAGTTATAAAAGTGAAGTTGGCACAAGTCAATATTGGAAAAGTGTAGCTGGTATGGAACAAATGCAGTTGGAAATTGAGCAATTACTAGAGCAGTTGAAAGCTATGGATGAAATAACTAATTGGAACAGTAAGTTGCACCAAGATAGATATAAATTTGTAGAGAAGTATTCAGAAATATTAACACGATACGAGGAGTGGGAACAATGGTAAAGATTAAAACTAAAAAATTGATGACGCTACCGGAATTGATACAGTGGGGCTGGGATAACGAGATAGAAAATGAACATTATGTCAGTAATGTAGATGAGGCTTCTATTTATTTTGATAAGCAGAGTTTTGTTGAGATAGATTGTGAAATTGATAAAACAGAAACATTCACAGTAGAAGTTGAAGATGAGATTACGGAGTTTACTGATTTAGATAACTTGGTCGAAATCGTTGAAAATTCTTGTGGTTATTTGAAGTTTATGAAATATTCTTTTCCTATTAGTATTAGAAGATGTATAAAAAATAACCCGGATGCAATGACATCAAAAGCATTTCACATCTTAAATAAGGATATGACTATGACACTTATTTGGAAAGATGGAAAGTTGGTGGACTGATGAACGCAAAAACTAAATTTCATGTGAGCGTAATGGACGCAAGGTTGAAGAAGATGAGAGAAGAACGTGACAGTTTCGAAAAGCAACGAAATGAGTTGTTGAATGACATGAAAGAGACTAAGTTTAAGGCTGAATTGTTTGATGAATTATTGAATAGCTTTAGCGATAATTTATTAATTTATGGTGCACTTGCAAAGTCACTAGTTGATAGATACGAAATAAACAAAGATTTGGAGAGTGAAGAGTGATGTGGAAATTCGTACATGTTGAATATTCTGATGGAGATAAGACAACTTATAAAAAAGGCTGGACAAAAACAACAGATGAATTTTTAGAACACGCAGATGTTGATGATCAAGTTGTTGTTTCAAGGGGATATTTTGACGTATTAAAAAATAAGTTAGAAGCATTTGATGATATAAAAGAATCATATCGAAAATCAGAATCACCCGAACAATTCGGATTTATGGTAGCGGATATTTTAGAAAAAATATTGGAGTGTGAAGAGTGATGAGCAACCAAATTAATATAGATACCGTCGTTAGAATATTAAAAATGAGCAAAAACGATATAGGTTTTTGGGATGTAATGAGTGAATTTGATGATGAAAAAGATGAGGAATTTTTTTGAATTTGTTGTAGAATATGCTGATGAATTTGAAAGATTTCTTAACGCCACTTTATCGCATGTTATGGACAGATTAAAAATAAGAATAGCGTTTGCTAAAAACGGGGAGGGACAGCCGAATGAATAACGTATTACAAGTTAAATTATTAAGTGATAACGCAACAATGCCACAACGTAACCACGACACAGACGCTGGCTATGATATATTCTCAGCTGAAACAGTGGTATTAGAACCACAAGAGAAAGCAATTATCAAAACTGATGTAGCAGTGAATATATCACAAGGCTATGTAGGATTATTAACAAGCAGAAGTGGTGTAAGTAGTAAAACACATTTAGTGATTGAAACGGGCAAGATAGATGCAGGCTATCAAGGTAATTTGGGGATTAATATTAAGAATGATAATGAAACGCTAGCAAGTTACGATTCATTCAGTTTTATCTCTTCAGCTTTAGATATTGCAAACAAAAATATACAAATGGATTCGGGTTTCGAAGATGAAGTAATGATTGGTACGTATCAAATCAACAAAGGCGATAAGTTAGCGCAATTGGTTATTGTGCCGATATACACACCAGAATTAAAACAAGTGGAGGAGTTTGACAGTGTTTCAGATAGAGGAGAAAAAGGGTTCGGATCAAGTGGAACAAAATAAAGATATATTAACTAAGGTAAAGGAGATACTAAATAAATGACACAGTTTCTAATTAGAGAGTTTCAAGATAGTACAGGCTATCCGTTTATAGATGTGGAGAAGAGCAGAGATAATGAGACGTTTGCCATTGTAGAGGCAGAGAGTATGCAAGAGGCTAGACGTAAATATGAGGAGGGTAAAGATGATTAAACGAATAGTACATACAATCTTTTTGTTATGCATGTATGAGTTAGGAAAGTTTTTGATGAATTCTTTCTTAATTTGGTGGCAAAGTGATGATGCAGTAGATTTAGCACCAATTGATTTTGTAGATGGAGATCATGAACATTTGAATAAGGTATTCAGACCAGAGGTGAGTGATTGATTATGTGGTTGATTATAGCGATTGTATTAGCAGTCATTGTATTAATCCTCATAGCAAACAATGGAATGCTGAGAAACGAAAATGAAAGCTTGAGATATGCTAACGTTTATCTATTCACTAGATTTGTCAGAGACAACGGAGAACAAGGAATTATAGAATTAGAAGAAGCCATGGAAGATATATCAAAGAAGTTTAAGTAGTGGAGGTATTACATGCATACGACGCACGATATTAAACCAGGAACATTTAAATATATTGAGTCAGAGATATATAATCTACAAGAAAATAAGAAAGAGATTAACAGATTAAGACTTGAGATACTTAATCCTTTAAAAGAAACAGATACAAATATTATTTATGGACCATTACAGAAAGGTGAGCCTGTAAGAACAACTGAGCTGATGGCTACACGTTTACTAACTAATAAGATGTTACGTAATTTAGAAGAAATGGTCGAAGCAGTTGAGTCCGAGTATGAACGATTACCCGAAGAACATAAAAAAGTTATACGATTGAAATATTGGAATAAAGATCGGAAGTTGAAGATGGAACAGATAGGCGAAGAGTGTCATATGCATCGTAATACAGTAACAACAATAAGAAGAAACTATGTTAAGGCAGTAGCTATGCATGTTGGCATTAAATAAAATGTTGTGCAAAGATTGTGCAAAAGGCCTACAAATCTGTAGTAATATGTTAGTATCAAGAAAATATATACTTATTATTAAGGCGCATCACATATTAGTGATGTGTCTTTTTATATGTACTAGGATATTAATGGACTGTATATATAGAGCGCACATAGATTAAAGCACCGTATATAAATTGACGTGGCTTATTAATGAGTGTGTATTAGATGCAGATATAAAGGATAGGACAAGTGATAATAACTTTGAGAGTATCTACTAAAACTATTATATCAACCTCATTCATCTAACATGTTTAAAGATTTATATAAAGTTTGAAGTACAAAAAATAATTCAAAGTTCAAGTTAATTATTTCAAATTGATTTATTGTTCATTAACTTTAAAGACAAAATGATTTGAATGAAGAAACAATTAATAAGTAAAAGATGATTTGAGTTTATATATTTAATATTTAGTTTTAGAAATGAACAACGAATAATTATAT
>NZ_PPQR01000049.1 GCF_002902085.1 Staphylococcus simiae | reverse complement strand
CATTGTAATGTACTTAAGTGTTACGATATTCAATATATAAATCATTCTATACACACGTTAACCTCACAATTAACATATGATTACTTTGTATGTAACAACAAAATTTTGTATTACATTTAAACTTTTACATATTGAACCGTGGTTGATTAATGCTAAATAAACATTGAGCTTGATTACCTAAATTTATGATTATGCTCATATACATAATATCTATTTGGTAAATCTTAGAAGAAATAACTCATGTTGTTGATTACAACTTATTCTTCACTTTCAGTTGTATCTTCAGCCTGAGCTTCATTATCAACTGTATAAGTGCTGATCGCATGTTTGTATATCAAATGTTGTTTACCTTGAGAATTTAAGCTTACTACATACTTATCGTAATCTTCTATAACACCTTTCATTTGGAAACCATTTAAGAAGAATACTGTCACTTCTGTTTTGTTCGCTTTAAAGTTCTCTAGTGCTTTGTCTTGGATGTTGTCATTTGCAATCATTTGTCAGAACTCCTTTTATTTAATATGGGTTGTAATCTCATCTAACATCATTTGAAGTGTCATATTTTCTTTGTCTAACCAATGAACATTCATTTTATTTTTAAACCATGTCATTTGTCGTTTAGCATATTGGCGAGAATGCTGTTTCAATTTATCAACAGCATCATCTAATGTCATGTGTCCGTTAATCACTGGGATTAATTCTTTATATCCAATTGCTTGCATACTTTGGCATGATTCATAGCCTTGGTCAACAAGTTGTTGCACTTCTTTAAATAATCCGTGATCCAACATAATATCAACACGTTTATTTATTTTTGAATATAATGTTTTGCGCGACATTTCAATCCCTATTAATAATGTATCATAATTTTCAGTAAATTGTTGCACTTTCTTACGATTACTTAAAAGTTTTTTTGTTTTTAAATAATATTCAATCGCTCTCAACACTCTTTGTCTATTATTTGGGTGAATATTGTTGGCAGATACTTTATCAAACGAAGCTAAATAGTCATGTAATTCGGCATTATCAAGTTCAGATAATTGGGTTAACTGTTGTTGAACCTTATCAAGTTGTTCTTGTGATATGCTTTCGTCCTCTAACTCATAATTATATAACAATGATTGAATATACAAGCCTGTTCCACCTGCAATAATTGGTACGCTTCCCCTTGCAGTGATGTCTTCAATTAATTGTTCAGCACGCAGTTTAAAATCATATGCTGAAAATGTGTCATCAGGCTCTAAAATATCTATTAAATGATGTGGAACACCGTCCATTTCTTCTAGTGTAACTTTTGCAGTACCTATATCCATTGTCTTATACACCTGCATAGAATCACCACTAATAATCTCTCCATTGAGTCGTTTGGCTAATTCTATACTAAGTTCAGTTTTACCTGATGCAGTTGGACCAACAATTGCTATTATAAAAGGTTTTTTTGCCATAATATCTCGTTCTCTTTCCTTTTGTCTTTATATGTTCTTGTTTAGCCATAAAAATAATTCTTTCCAAACTTCACGATAGCCATGTTCAAAAAGGATTTCATGTCGTTTATCATGGTATAACTTAACTTTTACATCTTTTATACCTGCTTTTCTATAACGTTTAGCTAGTTTTAAAACGCCTTGGCCATAATCACCAAAAGGATCTTCATAACCAGCAATTAACAAAATAGGCATGTCTTGATTAAGTAACATAAGATGTTTAAATTGAGTTGTATGATGCATATAAAATAACGTTTGATGCAATAATTGTGTTGATACTTCAAATCCACAATAAGGATCACGAATATATTTATCTACTTCATTTGAGTCAGATGATAACCAATCACTTGTTGTGCGTAAAGGGGATATATTTTTATTAAAACTTTTCGTAAGTATATGATTTAGCCATGACAGTCTTGATTGTTGACCAAAACTTCTTGCCATTACGGTCAGAGTGAATATAGCTGGTAAACTTTTCCAACTTGGATACATCGCCGTACCACTTAAAATAAGGCCTTTACAATAATGTGGATATGTTTCAACAAATAAGCGTGCAATGATTGACCCCATTGAATGTCCTAAGACAAAATAGGGTTTGTCATGATTACTTCTGATTGTTTGAGCTATCTCGAAAGCATCACTAACTACTTGTCTCATATCATCATAATGGCCTCGAGTCGTCTCATCAATGTCTTTACCATGTCCTCGATGATTATGCCTAATGACGTCAAATCCTTGCTGGTTAAGTGCTTGTGTTAATTTATCATATCGCTCCATGTGCTCAGCCATACCATGAAAGATATGAATAAAGCCTCGAGATGGGATGTCGGTATAATCAACTTTCACTTCTATATTCGTATCATCTATCACTGTTAATTTAAAAGATTTTGTTGTCATACAATCAACTCCTATCACTAATATCTATTCACACGTTCAAAATCTTATTTTACCATATATTTACAATTTCTTTCTTTACACACTTTTACAAATTAATCATCCATCATATGTTAAAATATGCGCTTTTGTATCAAGACATTAAGTTAATGATGTTCAAATCATTGTCGTCAATCATAATAAAATTCAGTTTTATAAAAACAGTTGCTCTCAAATCGGACTGATATGAGCTGGCCTCAATTAGTTTGAATAAAATAAAAAGGTTCTCTCCCAAATTGGACTGATACATAATTAATTTATTAAGCCTCGCACCCCAGCTTGCACATTATTGTAAAAATTCTGTTGCCAGAATTTTTCTTTGCTGGGGCCCCAATGGCCAACTATGCCCGTCTTGCACATAAAAGAAAAAATTTTAGTTATAAAATTTTTCTATGACGGGTCCCTTGCCCAACTTGCATGGCATGAAAAAACTGGATAACCAGTTTTTCTGTGTTGGGTCCCCGGTCTTCGACTAGCACTGCTTCCCCAACTTGCACGTTACAGTAAAAATTCTATTTATAGAATTTTTCTATGTTGGGGCCCGGTCCCTCAGGAGTCTCGTCTTCAAAATAATTTATATTTTAAATTATTCACTTTTTAATTATCAGTCCTGAAAAATAGAGAACCAATAAAAAAACAAAACAACAGCCTCGACACATAGGACAAGGCTGTTAGATAGATATATTATGAAGTTATTAACAACACATGTATTGCTATGATTTATTCTCTAACTGCTGGTTGATTATTGCCATATTGAGCTTCTTTTATAGCTTGATCAACTTCTTCAGTATAAGCTACAACTTGTGCTGGAGAATAATCTAACATATCTGACATCACTTTAATAACACTATCTTTATAATCTAAGACATCTTGGATATTAAAGTACATTTTTCCTGAACGACGAACTAAGAAATCATTTGGTTTATATACCATTTCTTGTTGAATCGCATAGACAAGTTCAACATAAATTTCTAATGGTAATTTATTATCATGGAATTGTGATGTTTGCGCAATATTAAATAACTCATCAACGTTTGAGCCATATTTAGATGCTAAACGACGTGCAACTTCTGCATCAATACCATAACCTTTAGCTGCATCTACTTTCTGTTCAACAAATTTTGCATAGTTTTTGCTACCACCTACATCACCACCAGAAATTGGCAAGTTTTTAGTATTGCACGGTCCAAAAGTTAATTTATATTCTTCTTTTAATCGTTTAGATACTAAATCAACAATGCCTTTAGCCATATGACGGTAGCCAGTTAATTTACCACCAGCAATTGTTAATAAGCCGGATTTACCTTCCCATACTTCATCTTTACGAGAAATTTCAGAAGGATCTTTGCCTTCTTCATAAATAAGTGGTCTAACACCTGCCCATGTTGATTCAATATCATCGTCTGTAACATTAACACTTGGGAACATGTAATTAATTGCATCTATTAAATAATCTCTATCTTCTTGAGTTGTTAAAGGTGATGATTTGATATTGTCGTAAAATGTGTCCGTTGTTCCAACATAAGCTTTGCCTTCACGTGGAATCGCAAAAATCATACGACCATCTTTTTCAGTATCAAAGTATACTGCTTGACCAAGTGGGAATTTTGATTGATCGATAACAACATGCACACCTTTTGTTAAACGTAATTTTTTGTTATTACGTGCATAGTCACCACTTCTTACATCGTCAACCCATGGTCCTGCAGCATTAATAACTTTTTTAGCTTTAATAGTATAATTCTCGTTCGTTAACTTATCAATAACTTCTACACCATTAACTTGTTGATTCTTATCATAAGTGAAGTGTTCTGATTTAGTATAATTTATAATTTCAGCGCCTTTTTCAGCAGCTTTTTTCATTACTTCAATAGTTAAACGAGCATCATCAGTTCTATATTCAACATAGTAACCGCCACCTTTAAGACCATCTTGTTTAACTAAAGGTTCTTTATTTAATGTTTCTTTTTTAGACAACATTTTTTTACGTTCTGATTTTTTAACTCCTGCTAATCGGTCATACATTGCTAAACCTATAGAAGTTGAAAACTTACCAAATGTACCACCTTTATGCATTGGAAGTAACATCCATTCTGGTGTTGTAACATGAGGACCATTTTCATATACGATAGCTCTTTCTCTACCTGTTTCAGCCACTACACCTACTTGAAGTTGTTTTAAATATCTTAAACCACCGTGAACCAACTTAGTTGATCTTGAACTTGTTCCTTGAGCAAAGTCTTGCATTTCAACTAGTGCAACTTTCATACCGCGTTCACTTGCATCTAGTGCAATACCTGCACCTGTGATTCCTCCACCAATAATAACTACATCATATTCTTCATTTCTTAAATTCTTCTTAATATGTTCTCTTTTAAAAGTAGACAATGCCATGTTAAAAACGCCTCCTATAATATAAAAAAGAGAGACTTATCCTACATAAACAATTTCATTTAATTGAAAATGTACGAATAAATCTCTCATTTCTCGATTCAAATATTAACTTATCTTTATTATAACATAATTTTTATGAGTCAGTCTATTTAATGTTTGGAATTATTCTGTTTTAAACACTTGTGTTGCTTCTACAGCTTTCTTCCAACCTTTATACAATTTTTCTCTTTCTTGTTCATCCATTTTCGGATCGAATTTTTCTTCTAGTTTCCAATTTTTAGCAATTTCATCTTTACTATCCCAGAATCCTACTGCTAGACCAGCTAAATAAGCAGCACCTAATGCTGTAGTTTCTTGGATTTCAGGTCTTTCAACAGGTGTATCTACGATGTCAGCTTGGAATTGCATAAGAAAGTTATTTTTAACAGCGCCACCATCAACACGTAAACTTTGAACATCAATGCCAGAGTCTTTTGACATTGCTTCCATGACATCTCTAGTTTGATAGCATAAAGATTCTAATGTGGCACGAATAAAGTGCTCTTTTTCAGTACCGCGAGTTAAGCCAAAGATTGCACCACGTGCTTCAGAGTCCCAATATGGAGTTCCCAAACCAACAAATGCTGGTACCACATAAACACCTTCTGTTGAATCTACTCGCGTTGCATAATTTTCTGATTGTGGTGCTGAATTAATCATTCTTAGTCCATCACGTAACCATTGAATTGCAGAACCTGATACAAATATAGAACCTTCTAGTGCATAGTTAACTTTTCCATCTAAGCCATAAGCAATCGTTGTTAATAAACCACTTTCTGATTTAACAGCCTTTTCACCTGTGTTCATTAACATAAATCCACCAGTACCATACGTATTCTTAACATCACCGCGTTCAAAACATGCTTGTCCAAATAAAGCAGCTTGTTGGTCTCCAGCAATACCAGCGATAGGTACTTCTTGACCAAAGAAATGATAGCTAACTGTTTTAGCATAGATTTCACTAGATGCTTTTACTTCAGGCAACATATTTTTAGGTACATTTAATATTTCTAACAATTCATCGTCCCATTTTAAGTCATGGATATTAAACATCAAAGTACGACTAGCGTTTGAATAATCAGTAATGTGTGCAGCATCACCTGATAATTTCCATACTAACCAACTATCAATCGTACCAAATAATAAATCTCCATTATCAGCTTTTTCTCTAGCACCTTCAACATTATCTAAAATCCATTTTACTTTAGTACCAGCAAAATATGGATCTAATAATAAACCAGTTTTGTCTCTAAATAATTGTTCATGTCCTTGTTCTTTTAACTCATTACAAATACCTTGAGTTTGGCGAGATTGCCACACGATTGCATGATAAATTGGGCGCCCCGTATTTTTATCCCAAACAACAGTTGTTTCACGTTGGTTTGTAATACCAATACCTTCAACTTGCTCAGCTTTAATATTATGTTCATTCATAACTTCCGTCATTACAGCTAATACAGAAGTCCAAATTTCATTTGCATCATGTTCTACCCAACCTGATTGTGGAAAGTGTTGTTTAAATTCACGTTGTGCAACACCTGCAATTTCTCCCTTTTGATTAAATAACATTGCTCTAGAACTCGTTGTTCCTTGATCTATAGATAAAATATATTTTTCCATAATATGTAGTCTCCTTTAAACTGTAAATCAATATATTAATACATTTTACAAAATTTTGTAATAGGTTGCGAAAAATAGCATAATTTACAATAAATTGATGTGAAATTATGCTATTTGATTAGCTAAATATTTTGGTTAATAAATAGTTTCAATATCATCTTTTTTAGATGTTTTATTTAAAATTACACCTAAAACTAAAGTAGCGATAACAACAAAGATACCAACAGCACTTATTAAGTTAAATGTATGTTTATAAAAAATAGTATAAATTACCGCACCTAACATACCGCCAGCAATAGGACCTAAAACTGGGACAATAGCATAACTCCAATTTGAATCTCCTTTACCAAATATTGGCAAAATTGCATGAGCGATTCTTGGCCCTAAATCACGAGCCGGGTTAATTGCATAGCCTGTTGGTCCACCTAAACTTAATCCGATTGCGACGATTAACAGACCGACAATAATTGGGTTTAATCCGTCAGCAATCTTATTAATACCAATAAATAAAATACCTAAAGTTAAAATTGTTGTACCAATAATTTCACTTAAAAAGTTAGCGAAGTAATTCTTGATTGCAGGTGCAGTTGAGAATACACCTAATTTTGCACCTTTTTCTTCCGTTACTTTCCAATGTGGTAAATACATTAGCCAAACTAATACAGCACCGACTATACCACCAAGCATTTGACAAACTATAAATCCAGGTACTTGCGCCCAACTAAAACTACCATCCATTGCTAAAGCGATAGATACTGCTGGATTTAAATGTGCACCTGAAAACTTGCCGACTGCATAAACGCCCATAGTTACGGCTAAACCCCAACCTAAAGCAATAACAATCCAATCGGCACCATTACCAGCACTACGTTTTAAATTAACGTTAGCACAGACACCGCCACCAAAAAGAATTAAAATTGCAGTTCCTAGAAATTCTGCTAAGTATGCATTCATATATAAATGTCCTCCCAAAAGATAAAGAGATTCCTACAGCCATTTAATTGCGTAGAAATCTCTCGTCTCTATTCTAAATATTAACTTGTATTTTATGTTTTATATCATACTATTTGTATGAAAGCGTTGTCAATAACTTTTGTAAAAAATTGGTCATAATTTAATCTTTTAGAAACTAATCATTACCACAAAAAAGAACATATTGAAATTTTATTTAAATATTACATATTTTATTATCAACAAAGATCTCTTTTTGAGTCTAGTTAAAAGTTTCCTGTTTTTTAGGAGTGATAAATAAAAGAGTAATTTAAAATGAAAATTATTTTGAAGCTGAGACTCCTGAAATATGGATTCGTCATAGAGATCCTGGGACATAAACATTTCAGACTTAAATTTAAGTATTTGGCAGTAACTGTCTGATTTGTAAAATATTGATAAATCAATGTTTTACAAACCTAGTCAGTCTTTCCAGTGTGAGATTACGACATATATTTTATATAAAATTTATTTCTGTCGCACTCTCAAATGTGTAAGTAGCATTGTTAGCATTGAAAAGTAACTATGTATCAGTCCAATTTGTCAGAGAACAAAAAACTCGATGACTATTCTAACTTCAATAGCCATCGTGTTTATAAATTGTTATTATTTTATCATTTAGCATAACTAAGATGATAATTTAGGTAAGTCACCATAATTTTTGATCACTTGTTGTTACGTATTTTGCACCATTTTTAATTGCTTCTTGTACTTCTTGCTCAGTATTAATCAAGCCACCTGCAATAACTTGTACTTTAGTTTCTTTTTCTATATTATGAATTGCTTTACTTGCTACTCCTGGTAATACCTCAACAAAATCTGGTTCAACTTTTTTAATTAAATCTATACTTCTCTTCAAAGCTTGACTGTCAATAATAAATACTCTAAATATTGTTAAAGTATTTAAAGATTTAGCCTTTTTAATAACTTTAGATTTAGTCGAAACAATACCTTTAGGTTTAAATTGTTGAATAATATATTCACTAGCAAATTCATCATGACTTAGTCCTTTGATTAAATCTATATGAATAAAACATTCTATCTGATGTTGTTTAAGTAATTCCATGATACTTTTAATATGACCAATATGCATATCTAATAAAACACAAATTTTATGATCCGTCTTGATTAACAATTCTAAATCTTTCATGTTTCTAACTGCTGGTAAAATATTAGTGTTCATATTGACATCCTCTCTACATGACACGTTTAAATAATTTTTCTAATTCATAATTGGTAAAATTAATAATAATTGGTCTTCCATGTGGACAAGTAAATGGATCTTCAGCTTCTCTCAATTGATCGATTAAGTCTGACATCTCATGTTGTTGCAAATAATGATTAGCTTTAATAGATTTCTTACAAGACATCATAATTGCAGCATCTTCTCGCATTTTTGCTACATTAATTTTTTTATGTTCTAAAACGAGTTCAATCATATCTTTAATAATATCTTCTACTTCATCTTTAGGAAACCACACTGGATAACTATTAACGATATAGTCATGACCTCCAAAATGTTCTAAATTAATACCAACTCGTTGCAATTCACTTTGATATTGATCAATGATGAATTGCTCATCTTTGGAAAAATGGAATGTTAGTGGAATTAATAAATCTTGTACTTCATTCGTTACTTGACCTATTTTATCTCTAAAATATTCATATTTGATACGTTCTTGAGCAGCATGTTGATCTATCATATACATGCCTTGTTCATTTTGCGCAATAATATATGTCCCATGAACTTGACCAATAACTTCCATATATGGAACGCGTTGTTTTGGTACATTGTTAAATGATGAGCTATTGATATTATCTGTATCAAATTCTGTATATGACTTATTTACTATGTCATCATCATTTTGATTTGGTACATCCATTTGTTCCAAAATTTGTCTTTGTTTATTAGAGTAATCATTATCGATATTACGTGTATCATTATATAAATTATTGTCTTCATCTTCGGCAACCATATTTGTTTTGGTATTGTCATTTTGCTTTAACAATCCGTTCTGCTGATAGTCAGATTTATCATCTAAACTTTTATCATTTTGATTAGCTTGTTCAAAAGCGATTTTTTGCTGTTCAAATGTTTCTAACACTTTATTTTTTTTAGATATTTTATCTAAATCATTTTGTGGGATGAGTATTTTATCTTTAAATGCTTCTCTGATTTTTGTCACTATCAAATCAAATAATTGATCCTCTTTCGATAGCCTTACTTCTAATTTAGTTGGATGCACATTAACATCAACTAGTATTGGGTCCATTTCAATATTGATATAACATATTGGATAACGGCCAATAGTTAATAATGTATGATAGCCTTCTAATATAGCTTTATTTAACATAAAATTTTTAATATAACGACCATTAATAAAAATTGAAATATAGTGTTTATTACTTCGCGAATGTTCTGGTTTGGCAACAAAACCTTCTAAATGATAATCACTTGTATCGCCAGAGATGTGTACTAAATCTCGAGCAACTCTCATCCCATATATCTGTGCCATTACTTCATTTGTTTTACCTGAGCCATTCGTAGCAAGTAATGTCTTTCCATCTGATATTAAAGAGATTCGAATATTAGGATGACTCATAGCCATTCTATTGACAATATCTGTGATTTTACCTAGTTCTGTATACAAACTCTTAATATATTTTAATCGCGCTGGCGTATTATAAAATAATGACTCAACCAAAATGTCAGTTCCTTGTTTAGCTTTAGATGGTTTATGATTTAAAACTTCTCCATTTTCAACATATATTTCATTTCCACTATTGCCATCTGTACATGTACGTAATGTTACTTTAGCAACTGATGAAATACTAGCTAGTGCTTCTCCACGAAATCCTAATGTTCTGATATGAAATAAATCTTCATCTTGGTCCAATTTACTTGTAGCATGACGATGAAATACTAAATCTAAATCTTCAGTTTCAATTCCACTACCATTATCAACTACTCTAATAGACTGTACACCAGATTGTTCAACTTCTATATTAATTTCAGTTGAACCAGCGTCAATGGCATTTTCTAGTAGTTCTTTGACAACTGAACTTGGTCGTTCTACGACTTCACCCGCTGCAATTTTATTTGCTAATGAGGTTTGTAACTCTTTAATTTTCCCCATTTGGCAACACCTCTATTTTAACTGATTTTGTAATTCATTTAATTTCACTAATGCTTCGATTGGTGTCATATTAGATAAATTTAATCCTTTTATTTGTTGTTCTACTTCACTTTGTCGCTCAACATCAAATAAATCAAATGTCGCTTGTTCAAATGTAAAATCGCTTTGCTGTTTATTATTATCTTGTTTAATCATTTGTTTTTTGTCATCATTATTTTCTATATTTGATGTCGAAGTTAAAGATGCTATATCTTTGTTATTATTAGTGTCTTGCTCAAATTCATTAAGTATTACTTGTGCTCTATTGATAACTTGTTCAGGTAAATCAGCTAATTTTGCAACCTGAATTCCATAACTATCGTCAACTGCTCCATCTTTAACTTTATGTAAGAAGATAAGCTCTCCTTTATATTCATTGGCAGCTACATGCACATTTTTTAAATTTGGCAATACTTGATCTAGCGTAGTCAGTTCATGATAATGTGTTGAAAATAATGTTTTAGCATGTGATGTCTGTGCAACATATTCAATCATAGCTTGCGCAAGTGCTAAGCCATCATATGTGGAAGTACCTCTACCTATCTCATCAAAAATGATTAAACTATCTTCAGTAGCATATGTTAGTGCTTTTTGTGCTTCTAACATTTCAACCATGAACGTACTTTTACCCGAAACTAAATCATCCGCTGCACCAATACGTGTAAAAATTTGATCAAATATTGGTAATATAGCCGATTCACAAGGTACATAAGCCCCCATTTGAGCCATAATACTAATAATAGCTACTTGTCTCATATATGTAGATTTACCAGACATATTTGGCCCAGTAATTAAATATATGAAAGTATCTCGATCTAACAAACAATCATTAGGCACATAATCATTGTAGTCCATCACTCTTTCCACAACAGGATGTCTAGAATCGATTAATTTTAATTCTTTACTTTCACTAAACTCAGGTCTTGAATAATTATATTTTTGTGCAATTTCAGCAAAACTTTGTAAACAGTCTAATTCTGAAATAATTTTAGCCTGTTGTTGTAAGCGTTCTGTATATTTTTTCACTTCTTCACGCAGATTAACAAACAATTGATATTCTAATTCAACTGCTTTATCTTCTGCACCTAATATAATATCTTCTTTTTCCTTTAATTCATCTGTAATAAAACGCTCCGCATTTGATAAAGTTTGCTTCCTCATATAACCAAAATTGGCAGGCTCTATATTTTGTAAATTCGCACGTGTTATTTCTATAAAATAACCAAAGACTTTATTAAAACTTATCTTTAACGATTTAATGCCTGTTCTTTCTCTTTCTTTCTGTTGTAATTCTGCCAACCAAGATTTACCATTTTTAGATGCTTCTAAATACTCATCTAATTGATGATTAAATCCAACCTTAAATAATCCACCATCTTTAATAGATATTGGAGGTTCTTCTACTAAACTATTCTCTAATACTTCTAATAAATCATCTAAAGGTTCTAACTGATTAATTTTAGCTAATGATTGGTGATTCATGGAATCTAGTAAAGCTTTGATATGTGGTATTTCAGAAATTGAATGTTTAAGTTGGATTAAATCTCTAGCATTAACATTTCCATAACTCACTCTACCTACTAATCTTTCGATATCGTATACTTGATTTAAATAATTACGCAATGTATCTCTTTCTACAAATTGTTCACTAAATGCTTCAACAATATTTAAACGTTCTTCAATTTGTTCTTTATTAATTAATGGTCTATCAATCCATTGTTTAAGTCTTCTAGCGCCCATTGGTGTCTTCGTTTCATCCATTAACCATAACAGTGTCCCTTTTTTAGATTTTAAACGAATACTTTCAGTTAACTCTAGATTACGTTTCGCATAAAAATCCATTTTCATATAATCAATAGCAGCATATAATTCAGCATCTTCAATATGTGATAAATCTCTTTTTTGCGTATGATGAATATAATCTAATAGCAATTGGGTTGCATTATGCATTAATGGTTGTTCTACTTGTCTATTGAAATCATACAGTTCTGTAGATATTTGTTCTCGAACAGTAATTGTTTCTGTCACCATGTTAATTTGTCTTTTTAAGTCATCAGTTAAAGGTTCATTAACTACAACTTCATTGGGATTAATAGTGGTAATTTCATTTAATAATGTTGCTTCATCATTAAATACAGTCACTTTTAGTTCTCCGGTTGAAACATCACAATAGCTTAGGGCAATGTGAGGATAATCCGTAATAAAACTTAAAATATAATTATTCTGTTTATCATCCACACCACCTTGTTCCATCACCGTACCAGGTGTAACGATCCTAACAACTTCACGTTTAACCATCCCTTTAGTTTGCTTTGGATCCTCCATCTGTTCACATATAGCTACTTTGTAACCATTATTTATCAGCGTTTCAATATAGCTATCAGCTGAATGGTATGGCACACCACACATTGGAATAGGATCTTCTTTTTTAGCGTCTCGTTTTGTTAAGGTGATTTCAAGAACTCTTGATGCTTCTTTGGCATCATCAAAGAACATTTCATAGAAATCTCCCAATCTAAAAAATAACAAACAATCTTGATATTCTGATTTTATTTTTAGATATTGTTGCATCATAGGTGTTACGTTAGACATTTATTTGTTCACAACCTCATTATTTTTATATTTTATCATTGAATTTTTTACTCAAATATAGTTGACAAAGTTAGTTTGTATGAGTTATTTAACTTATATATTTTAACATAATTAAAGTGACAAACATATCGAAAGCTTATTATGAAAAAAACGCCCAATACTTGTTAAACGCAACGTTAGTAATCTAAAATCATGGTTACTATGCTGAGTAAGTATGGACGCATAAATATAGGCTCTCTTCCAACATGGACTGATACATAATTATTCACTTTTTATTTAACAGTCCTAAGAAACAGAGAACCTAAATATATTAATCTATTTTTTGTTCAAAAATTTATCTAATATGCCACGTTTTTTTAATGTAATCAATAAGAAATAACTTATTAAAGCACCGATAGCACTAGATACTATAAATGTAATCATCAATGGTTTAATTAAAAAGTCATCAAAACCAATAAAATAGGAAAGTGGTATACAGACAAGACTACCAATAATACCAGTACCAAGTACTTCTCCAACAGCAGCCATGAAAATGTGTTTACGATAAAAATAAAATGCACTGGCTAACAATACACCAATCATACTTCCTGGAAAGGCAAAAACACTACCAGTACCGAATAATAATCTTATTACTGAAGAAATAAGGGCTTGAGCTAATCCATACCAGGGACCAACTAAAACTGCACTTAATACATTAACAAAATGTTGCACTGGGGCCGCTTTAACAGGACCTAAAGGAATGATAATAATACTACTCAATACTACATTAACCGCTATTAATAGTGCAGTGATAGTTAGTTTTCTAGATTTCATATAATTAAGCTCCTTTTTCTTTAGTTAATTACGTTATTACATGTTGTTATATTGATTTAACCGCTTCTCCATCGTCGAAATAAACATTTGTAACAATTCATTGGCCTCAAATTGAGAAACTCTAAATTGTTCAACAATTGGTAAATTATTAATCTCTGCTTCTAGACGATGAATGTTATGTTCAGATTGTTGTAATGCAAATTGTTGACCATAATTTTGGAAATTAACTGATTGCTTTTGATGTTTTTTTAATGTGGTCATTTTCTGTTGAATATTTTGATTGCGATGTATTTGTTCTTCAACCATTCGATATTGCTTAATCGTATCTAATTGTTGAATTTTTTTAGCTATATCATCGGCACGTTGCAAAATTTGTTCTTTATCATACATTTTATTGTGCCACCATTTCAGGCTTAACTTCTCTAATGAATGTACCATTAAGTGAATATTGTTTAGCTTCATCAACTTGAACTTCAACCAATTTACCAATCATTGATTTAGGTGCTTTAAAGTTCACTAATTTATTTTTATCAGTATATCCTGCTAATACTGTTTCATCTTTTTTACTGCTACCTTCACATAAGACAGTAACAATTTGTCCTTCATATTGGCTCATAGCACGTTGTGAATATTCTCCAACTTTTTTATTAAGTCGTTGTAATCGCTCTTTTTTGACATCTAAAGGAACATTATCAGTCATTTTAGCAGCTGGTGTGCCATCTCGTTGTGAATATAAATAAGTATAAGCATGTTCAAAGGCCACTTCATCATAAAGTGTTAATGTTTCTTCAAATTGTTCTTCACTTTCATTTGGATAGCCAACAATAATATCTGTAGTTAGCGCAACATTAGGAATCTTAGCTTTAATTCTTGAAACTAAATCTAGGTAGCTTTCGCGAGTGTATTTTCTACCCATAATTTTAAGTACTTTATTATTACCTGATTGTACTGGAAGATGAATATGAGGAACAATATTGCCACCTTCTGCTATAACATCAATCATATGATCAGTAAAATCCCATGGATGACTTGTTGTAAATCTAACTCTTGGAATAGCAATTTTTGAGATATCTTGTAATAAATCACCTAAACCATAAGACATATCTTGCAAGTCTTTACCATAAGAGTTCACATTTTGACCTAATAAAGTAATTTCTTGGTAACCTTCGCGAGCTAATTCTCTTACTTCATCAATAATATCTTGCGGTCTTCTACTACGTTCTTTCCCTCTAGTAAATGGCACAATACAATATGTACAAAACTTATCGCAACCATACATAATATTAACCCATGCTTTGATATTTCCTTCACGGACTTTTGGAAGATTTTCAATAACATCTCCCTCTTTTGACCACACTTCAATAACCATTGCTTTAGAAAGATATGCTTCTTCTAAAATTTCTGGTAAATGATGTATGTTATGTGTCCCAAAAATCATATCTACATTTTGGTAAGATTTCAATATTTTATTAACTACTGATTCTTCTTGTGACATACATCCACAAACGCCAATTAAGATATCCGGACGTTCTTTTTTAAGATGCTTTAAGTTACCAATTTCACTAAAAACTTTATTTTCTGCATTTTCTCTGATAGCACATGTATTAATTAAAATGACATCTGCAGTGTTAATATCTGAAGTAGCTTTATATCCAAGCGCTTCTAAAATACCTGCCAACACTTCAGTATCATGTGCATTCATCTGACAACCATATGTTTTTATCAAAAATGTACGGTTTTCTCCCATACCACGATATTTTTCATCAATTTGAAAATCTCTATTATATTGTATTTCTTGTTTCCCACGTTTTTTTGCTTCTTTTAAACTGGGTGGTTGATATATTTGTTCAAAATATTTGCTGTAATCTTTGACAGCTTTGTTGTCGCGTTCTTTTAATATATCAACAGAACTAGACTTTCTTTGTTCTTCATTCACTTTGCAAAATCCTTTCTATATGCCCATATCATTAAATCATTATATTAAATTTATCATCAAAGTGCAAAATGCTGAAAATTCGGAACTAATCAGGGAGTGGGACAGACATCATTAATCTATAAAATTTATGTCGTAATTCTATCCCCGCAAGACTGACTAGATTTTAAAATGCTGATTTATCAAAATTTTAAAACCAGACAGTTACTGTCAAATGCTTAATTTCAAGTGTAAAATGCTTTTTGTCCCAGACTATATTAGTCCACCATAGCCAGACTATCTATGATTATAAAAATGATGTTATCAATATTTTCAGTCTAGATAATTAATAGCAATGGCATAGTTTTAACTATAAAATGCTTTTTATTGCATACTCATGACAGAAGAACTATTTCGACATATAATTAATCATATTTTTCAGTTAATGTTTCAATACTAATACCTTCTGGTACGTGATAAAACTTGACTTGGCTAATGATACTTGGACATTGTAATTCAACCATTTTATCATTTAAGGATTGGATTAAAATTAAACACTCATTCATATCACCTTGTACTGTTGTTTCTAATGCACCAACTCTATAATTAAGTCCAGATTGATCGATAATTGCAATTGCTTCGTCTACATAAGGTATTACATTATCATTATTTGGCGTTCTAGGAATAATTTGAATACTCATTAATGTATCTTGCATGTTACATCTCTCCAATTTATAAATTTGGTATTATCATTTACATGTAGTTTTATTGTTTTTATTAAAATAATAAAGATTACTGACAAACGCACTAATTATTGTGATCGTCTTTCAACTTTGATTGGAAATTTTAATTATGTTTGCTTACCATTGCTGAATTATTAATTGTGTTAACTTGGTTAGCTACTTGCTATTTTGACTTTTTACTACACTAGTTACTACTAAAAAGACTAACAGTTAATATTTATTTTTATTATATCAGTCTACTCTAAAAAAATAGACAAACGATTATGTTTCATATGTATAAAAAACTGAGTAATTTAAATGAAGCTTATATTCATTTAAATGACCCAGTTTTCATTATTAAATAAATTGTTCAGTTAATTCATTAAATGTATCTTGAGAGATTTCAATATCTCGTTTAGCTAATGGTGTATCTTCTAATTCTGTTATTTGTGATTCATATGAAGGTGTTTCAGTATCTTGGTACACAATACCTTTGACTAATGATTCATAATCAATAACAGTTTTCATTGCAAGTTGTTTGTCTGATGTATCATAATCTTCAATATCATCCAAACTCACTAAGTGCTCTTTAAACCAATCATAAGTATTGATTTTATTATACGTTACACATGGTGAGAATACATTAACAAATGAAAAGCCATCGTGGTTGATTGCATCTTCTATTAATTTTGTTAATGCTTTAATATCACTAGAAAAGCCTTGTGCTACAAAAGTTGCTCCTGAAGATAATGCTAATTCTAAAGGTGCTACATTTTTCTCAATATTCCCTTTTGGTGTTGTCTTAGTAACAAAACCTACTGCTGATGAAGGTGAAGTCTGACCTTTGGTTAAGCCATAAATTTGGTTATCCATAACAATATAAGTCATATTCATGTTTCTACGTAAAGCATGGATTGTATGACCCATACCTATAGCATAACCATCTCCATCTCCACCTGAAGCAATTACTGTTAAATCTTTATTGGCCATTTTAACACCTTGTGCTAATGGTAGTGCTCGACCGTGTATAGAGTGCACACCGTAAGAGTTAATGTACCCTGACAAACGTCCTGAGCAACCAATTCCAGTAATAATAGCCACATCTTCTGGTTCTAATCCAATGTTTGCTGCAGCTTTTTGAATAGCAGCTTGAACTGAAAAGTCACCACAACCAGGGCACCAATTAGGCTTTACATTATTTCTAAAATCTTTAAATGTAGCCACTTATACCATCTCCTTAATTTCTTTTACTACTTCTTGGCCTTTTTCCACTATCTCATGTGGCAAGAATGGTGTCCCATCATATTTTGTATAATTTACTAATTTATCATGTATGTTAACATTCATTTTTAAAATACTGGCAAGTTGTCCTTGATAATTATGTTCAGCTACAATAACTTTATCTGCCTGATTGACAGCTTGTTGAACGATTGACGTTGGGAATGGATGTAATTGTCTAATTTGCATTGTATTTACTTTGATACCTTCATTTTCAAGTCTTTCACTACCCTCAACAATCGCTCCTTTAGTTGAAATAAATCCAATATATAATATGTCAGCATGTTCATGATTTATCTGTGCTTCAACAGGTTCATTAATTAATAGATGTTCTGTTTTGTGCATACGTTTATCCATTTGTTGTTGTCTATTTTCAGCAGCTTCACTTGGTTTGCCTTCTTCATTATGCTCAACACCTGTAATATGATGAATACCACCTTTTACACCTGGAATTGGACGTGGTGAAACACCATTTGCAGTTAATGCATAACGTTTAAAGTAGCCTTTATCATCTTCATCACGTTCAATATCAGACTGTAACAATTCTCCACGGTTGATTTGCACACGACTAAAATCAAGATTATCAACGGTTTGTTTACCTAGTGATAATTGTAAATCACTTAAAATAATAACAGGGCATTGGTACTCTTCTGCTAAGTTAAAAGCTTCTACAGTTAAATAAAAGGCATCTTCAGCATCTGTTGGTGCTACTACTATTTTAGGAATGTCACCATGAGTACCATATATCATTTGCATTAAGTCAGATTGTTCTTGCTTAGTTGGCAGACCTGTTGAAGGACCACCACGTTGTGTATTAATAATAACAAACGGTGTTTCAGTCATTCCAGATAAGCCGATAGATTCCATCATTAATGATAACCCTGGACCCGCACTGGCGGTAAATGCTCTTACACCACCGTAATTAGCTCCAATTGCCATTGTTGCCGCTGCTATCTCATCTTCTGTTTGAATAACAGTTCCACCTACTTTTGGTAAGTTAGCAATCATATACTCCATAATTTCTGATGCTGGTGTAATTGGATAAGCAGCCATAAATTTAGATCCCGCAGAGATTGCACCTAAACCTATTGCATCATTACCTATCATATATAAATGAGGCTGTTCATTTGAATGTTCAAGTTCAAAATCACCTGTTATTTCTGATAAATGTTGTTGCATTAATTGATAACCCTCATCTAATGCTTGAATATTAATTTCAACAACTTTATCCCCTTTTTTACTAAACATATTAGAAATTAATGTTTCAAATGTTTTAGTATCTAAATTCATTAAAGCAGCTGTGGCACCGATAGCAACCATATTTTTCATTAGTGCAGTACCAAGTTCTTTAGCTGTACTTGTAAATGGTAATTCAATAAGTTGAGCTTTACAATCTTCTGGTTTAGTTGGTTTAGCTTTGGCATCAGCTAAAATAATACTATCTTCTCTCATCTCGTGATAATTCACTTCAATTGTTTCTTGGTCGAATGCAATTAAAATGTCTAAATCATCACTAATCGCATGTACTGGTTTTGTAGATACTCTAATTTTATTATTCGTATGTCCACCTTTAATACGACTTGAAAAATGTCTATAGCCATATAAATAATAGCCTTTTCGATTCATAGCCGTAGCGAAAATTTCGCCAGTTGACTCTATACCTTCACCTTGTTGTCCGCCAACTTTCCACGATAATTGTGGTTTCATAGTTAATTGCCTCCTACGGATTGATTTCATATTAAATAATAACAAAAAGAACCACCGATTTACTATGTAAACAGTGGTACGATATTAAATTCATACTAATGGACGATAATATAATTTAGCTTCAATTTAATGTAACAGTTTAGATCCTTAGTAGCTAGTGAATATCTATTCATCTAATTAAAAGTTGAATGATATCTATCCTTACAATTTTGATTGTTCAATTCATTATTATTAATTTAGCTTCTATATTAATTTATACTAATTGATGATCTTCATTAATCAATATACGTTCAATATGCTTAGCAGTTCCTTCTTTATTTAAATCTATAATAACACCTGATAAAACACTTCGACCTTCATCTGGTACAACATGCCGTTGAGGTAAACTTGTAATAAATCTTTTGATAACTTCATCTTTATTGATACCTAAGATTCCATCATAATAACCCGTCATACCGACATCAGTTATATAAGCAGTACCATTAGGTAAAATACGATCATCCGAAGTTTGAATATGCGTGTGTGTTCCAACAACTGCACTCACTCTGCCATCAAGGAACCAACCCATAGCATTTTTTTCAGATGTTGTCTCTGCATGAAAGTCTACAAAGATATAATCCGTTACTTTTCTAGCTTCTTCCACGAGCTCATTTGCTTTTTTAAAAGGATCATCTATATCTTGCATAAAAGCACGACCTTGTAAATTGATTACTGCCAATTTAATTTCATTAATCTGGATAAATCGCATACCTACTCCAGGTGCTTCTTCAGGAAAATTCGCTGGTCTAACTAAGCGTTTAGCAGAATCAATAAATTCATATATTTCACGTTGTCCATAGGTATGATTACCCATAGTCATAAAATCAACGCCATCTCTTAACAATTGTTTATATATTTTTTCAGTTAAACCTTTACCATGTGCGGCATTTTCTGCATTCACTATGGTTACAGTAGGTTTATATTTTTGTTTTAATAGTGGAAGATATGTTTCTATAGTATTTCTGCCTATCTTTCCAACAATATCCCCAATAAACATTATTCGCATGGTGTGTCATCCTCTCATATATATTAGTTTAATTGATATAGTTGAATATTTAAAGAAAATAATCCTTAACTATAATTATTAAATTAATAGTAGGCATTACTTTTTTGAATGGTTTGTATATGTTATCATTGAACCATCAAAAAATAGGAGTTGTAAATAAATACATGTCTATTAATATTGATCCAGAAAAATTTGCAGAATTGGTTGTTAGTTCGAATCCTTCAAAATCAGAAGATGTTGAAGATATTGCAAAGGATAGTTTAAAACTATATATCAATGCTTATCGTTTAGCTGAAAGATATTCTACTATCGCAACAAATTGTTATGATACAGCTGAAGTGATTCAGGAATTGAAAAAAACTGATTTACAATTAAAATAATACAATTTAGAAATTATACACTGCTAATCAAGTTCACGACTTTTTTAGCAGTTTTTTTATGTGTGTGATTTTTGGTTTACATAATATTGTTATAATAAATCATCATCTTACTTTTTATTTCTATATAAAAGCACTATGGACATATAAAACTAGTTAGATTTACAATTTTTACTAGCTCTTGCCCAACTTGCATTGCTTGTAGAAACTGTAAGTACAGCTTCTCTGTGTTGGGTCCCTTGCCCAACCTTGCCCGTCTAGCATATTTAAAGATAGTTAGATTTTAATATTTAGTAATTTTTGCAAAACTATGCTTGTCTGGTACATTTAGAGCTAGTTATTTACTAGCTTTTTTGCAGTTGCACTAATAGTGCCAACTATAATCTTTTAAATTTTTCTATGACAGCTCCTATCACAAGAATCTCAACACCAAATTATTTTTCTGTTTTTTGATTTTAATTTACGATTTAATAAAAAGAGAACCTAATTAATATAAAGAGGTTCTCTATTTTTTAGGACTGATAAATAAAAAATAAATAAATTTAAAATGAAAATTAATTTGAAGCCGAGACTCCTGAGGGAGCAGTGCTAGTCGAAGACTACAGGCTGAGACAGCACCCTAGGAAGGGACCCAACACAGAAAAACTGGTTATCCAGTTTTTTCATGCAATGCAGGTTGGGCATAGCGAGGCTTGAAAATTTAATTATGTATCAGTCCGATTTGTTAGAGAACCTATAAAGAAAGACTCTCTGTCAAATTGGACTGATGTATAAATTTTTTATAGAAGTTAAGCAGCAATTTGTTGTTTAACTTCTTTTTTATTTTCAGGTGCATATAGTTTTG
>NZ_PPQR01000005.1 GCF_002902085.1 Staphylococcus simiae | reverse complement strand
AAGATGCACAAGGCAACACCATTGGTACAACTATTATCGTTAAAGATGGAGATGGCAAAGAAATTAGCCGTCAAGATATTTTGAACGGTAAAGATGGAACTGATGGAAAAGATGGTGCCAAAGGCGACAAAGGCGATACAGGAGCTAACGGTAAAGACGGCACAAATGGTACATCTGTAACAACAATTACTGAAGCCGGTACAAAAGATGGTCAAAATGGTTCTTATGTTAGAACTTATGAAATTAATCCGGATGGTAGTCGCGGTAATTTGATAAGTGAAACGTTTATCAAAGATGGAAAAGATGGAATCAATGGTACATCGATTACGGCTGAAACCACACCTGGAATAGATAACGATGGCAACAAAGGTTCATACATCAGAATCTATGAAGTAAATCCAGATGGAAGTCGTGGCAACTTAATTAGTGAAACGTTTATCAAAGATGGAACTAAAGGTGAAAAAGGTGACACAGGTGCCGATGGTCAAAATGGGACAAACGGTGTCGACGGTAAAGACGGTAAGACACCAACAGTAGAACAAACGCCAATCAAAGATGCACAAGGTAATACAATTGGTACAACAATAATCGTTAAAGATGGAGACGGTAAGGAAATTAGTCGTCAAGATATCTTGAATGGTAAGGACGGCACGAATGGTGTAGACGGCAAAGACGGTAAGACACCTACAGTAGAACAAACACCAATTAAAGATGCAGACGGCAACACCATTGGTACAACCATTATCGTTAAAGATGGAGATGGCAAAGAAATCAGCCGTCAAGATATCTTGAATGGTAAAAATGGAGCTAATGGTGTAGACGGCAAAGATGGTAAGACACCAACAGTAGAGCAAACGCCAATTAAAGACGCACAAGGAAATACAATTGGTACAACCATTATCGTTAAAGATGGAGACGGTAAAGAAATCAGTCGTCAAGATATCTTAAATGGTAAAGATGGTAAAACACCACAAGTGAAACAAGAACCAATATTAGATAAAGATGGTAACCAAATTGGCGTGAAGATTATTACTATTGATGGTGAAGGTAAAGTTACTGATACACAAAATATCATGAATGGCAAGGACGGCAAAGACGGTATCGATGGTCAAGATGGTAAAGATGGCAAGACACCAAGTGTGGAACAACAACCAATACTAGATAAAGATGGTAACCAAATCGGTGTCACTATTATTGTTAGAGATGGTAATGGTACAGAATTGAGTCGTCAAGATGTCTTGAATGGTCAAAAAGGTACAGATGGAGCTAATGGCAAGGACGGACTTGATGGCAAAGATGGCAAGACACCAAGCGTAGAGCAACAACCAATACTAGATAAAGATGGTAATCAAATCGGCGTCACTATTATTGTTAAAGATGGAGACGGTAAAGAAATTAACCGTCAAAATATTATGAATGGTACCAATGGTGTTGACGGTAAATCTCCTTCAATAGAAACAAGACCTGTGCTAGACGATAACGGTAAGCAAACAGGTGTCGTTGTTATTACACGTGATGGAGATGGTAACGAAATTAATCGTCAAACAATTACTAACGGCACAGATGGTAAATCAATTACAGCTGTTACAGAACGTGGTGAACAAAATGGTCAACCAGGTTCTTACGTTAGAGTGTACGAAGTCAATAAAGATGGTAGTCGTGGTAATTTAATTAGTGAATCATTTGTAGCAGACGGTCAAAAAGGCACAGATGGTACAAATGGTAAAGACGGCAAAGATGGCATTGATGGTAAAGATGGTAAGACACCAAGTATTGAACAACAACCAATATTAGATAAAGATGGTAAGCAAATTGGTGTAACAGTAATTGTTAAAGATGGAGACGGCAAGGAAATTAACCGTCAAAATATTTTAAATGGCCAAAATGGCAGTAATGGTTCAGATGGCCAAAATGGTAAGTCAATCACTTCTGTAACAGAACGCGGCGAACAAAATGGTCATTCAGGTTCTTACATTAAAATTTATGAAGTAAATCCAGATGGCAGCCGTGGTAATTTAATCAGTGAAACATTTATTGCAGATGGTAAAGACGGCATTGATGGTAAAGATGGTAAGACACCAAGTATTGAACAACAACCAATATTAGATAAAAATGGCAATCAGATTGGAGTAACAGTTATTACTAGAGATGGTAATGGCAACGAAGTCAGTCGTCAAAATATTTATAATGGCCAAAATGGTCAAGATGGTAAGACACCAACAATTGAGCAGCGCCCTATTACAGACGATCAAGGTAAGCAAATTGGAGTAACAATTATAGTCAAAGATGGCGATGGAAATGAAGTCAGCCGTCAAACAATTGTCAATGGAACTGATGGCCAAAATGGTGTAGATGGCCAAAACGGTAAATCTATTACAGCAATCACAGAACGTGGTGAACAAAATGGCCAATCAGGTTCATACATTAGAATTTATGAACAAAATGCAGATGGAACACAAGGAAAATTAATTAGTGAAACATTTATTGCAGATGGTCAAAACGGAACAAACGGTAAAGACGGCAAAGACGGTATCGATGGAAAATCACCAAGTATTGAGCAACGTCCAATCATCGATGATCAAGGCAAGCAAATTGGAGTAACAGTCATTGTCAAAGATAGTAATGGTCAAGAAATTAGTCATCAAGATATTTATAATGGCAAAGACGGCCAAAATGGTAAGGATGGAAAATCACCTAGCATCGAGCAGCAACCAATATTAGATAAAGATGGCAAGCAAATTGGAGTAACAGTCATTGTTAAAGATATTGATGGTAAAGAAATCAGTCGTCAAAATATCTATAATGGTCAAGATGGTAAGACACCAAGTGTAGAACAACAACCTTCTTATGATAAAGATGGCAAGCAAAATGGCATTATTATTATCGTACGTGATGGTGACGGCAACGAAATTAATCGTCAAACGGTATTGAATGGTAAAGATGGTATTGACGGTAAAACACCGAGCGTAGAACAGCAACCAATATTAGACAAAGATGGTAAGCAAATTGGGCTAACTATTATAGTCAAAGATGGTAACGGTCAAGAAATCAGTCGTCAAAATATTTATAACGGTCATGATGGTGTTGATGGCAAAGACGGTAATAATGGTGTAGATGGCAAAGACGGCCAATCAGTAATAGCACTTACAGAACGTGGAACAAAAGATGGCCAAACAGGCTCCTATGTTAGAATCTATGAAAAAAATGCAGATGGAACACAAGGCAAATTGATTAGTGAAACATTCATTGCTGATGGCAAAGACGGTAAGGATGGCAAAGATGGTAAGACACCAAGCATTGAACAACAACCTCTAAAAGATAGTGAAGGAAATCAAGTAGGTATTGTTGTTATTATTAAAGATGGTAATGGTAAAGAGGTTAGTCGCGAAGTCATTTTAAATGGTATGAATGGCCAAAATGGCAAAGACGGCAAAGATGGTAAGACACCAACTGTAGATATAGTTCCTATTAAAGATAAAGATGGTAAACAAATTGGCATTACTATTATAGTTAAAGATGGAGACGGTAAAGAAACAAGTCGTCAAGATATCTTGAATAGTAACAATACTAATATTACTAATATCACAAATATTTATATCAACATAGAAGGTAATCTAGTAATTACTTGTAACGATGGAACTAAAATCGTATGTCCTTGTCAACCAAGCAATCCAAGCACACCGGACAAACCAAGCAATCCAGGCACACCGGATAAACCAAGCAATCCAGGCACACCGGATAAACCAAGCAATCCAAGCACACCGGACAAACCAAGTAATCCAGGCACACCGGCTAAGCCAAGCAATCCAGGCACACCGGACAAACCAAGTAATCCAGGCACACCGGCTAAGCCAAGCAATCCAGGCACACCGGACAAACCAAGCAATCCAAGCACACCGGACAAACCAAGTAATCCAGGCACACCAGACAAACCAAGCAATCCAGGCACACCGGCTAAGCCAAGCAATCCAGGCACGCCGGATAAACCGAGCAACCCAGGCACGCCAGATAAGCCAAGTAATCCAGGCACACCGGATAAACCAAACAACCCAGAAAACCCACAAAACCGACAACATAATCAGCAACATACAGTGAAAACTGGAAAAGAGCAATATTTCAAATATAATGCAAAAATTTCATATCACAAAGTTGAGCATAAACAAACAGTAACTAATGACGACACAACTAAGCATCAATTACCAAGTACAGGTGGTATGACACATTCTTATAACACAGAATTATTTGGATCATTATTTGCATTAGCAAGTTCATTATTACTATTAGGCGGTAGAAGACGCCAACAAAAGAGTCAATAAAGGTATAGAAGCATCTAACCGATAAGGGGTAGTCTCTTATCGGTTTTTTAGTCAGAAAATAAAAATAGAAAAATATAGCATAATAATATAAAATGATTTAAAATATTTTGTGATAACAAAATAAATAGTTGAAGACGGTATACGAAGAGATTTTAAAACTATGAAGTTTACTGTTGGTTGCTATTAAACGCATTGTCTTATTTGATAAAGTGTCATTTAATAATAATGTTACTTTGAATATTTTGTAGAAAATATCACAAAAATTGCTTTATTTTATTAATAATTAGCAACTCGTTTAATTAATCGGAAATAGAATAAACATAATATTATGACAACAATAAATACTAAACATAACATAAATGTTCGCTTTTGTTTTTTATAATTGAATTATTAGAGTTGATGTTTTAATATGTATTCGGTCGCACACGATACAAAATGACATATATTAATAATGTGAAACGGCATAAATAAAAAATATTAGCATTGTAATATATGTACGTATGAGTTCTAAAGGAGGGATACACAAAATCTATATACAGATGTGAAGTAATCATAAGGTCTATGTATTAAATCACTAATAACATATCATTATTATTTTAATTATGTTAGGTAGTGGAACTTCTAAGTAGAAAGACCATCAAGACAGGATTAGCGTATATATTAAGAGGTTTACTAATTGTCTTTAAAAAATAAAGAACAAGGATGATTATAATGAGGGGTTATAATGTAAGTCGTTGTGTGGAGACTAGTAATATCACACGAATTAGTCAATTTACACTAGCACACAGAGGTCATTTAGCGTTTAGTTTGTATAAGTTGGGTAATAACCTAAAAGCGAACATTATTAATTGCATAGATAAAAAAGGTGTAATACCATATAATGTTTACTTGAAGTATTTATCAATGGCTATTTTATCTGAAAATTCTAAAAATTATACAATTAATGACAAAGTCGCAATATAGAGGTGCCTTATGAATAGGAGAAATGTTTATGATATAGAAGTATGTGATCATGATGGCTCAACTTACAAACTAGATCAATATCGCCATCAAGTTATTTTAATAGTTAATACAGCAACAAATTGTATATTTAATGAGCAGTTAACAGAATTAGAAATGCTATTTCAAAAATATAAAGAACAAGGATTTACAATTTTGAGTTTTCCAAATAACACATTTGATAATCGTGAACCAGATCCAATCGATGATGTTGTACAATTAAACAGACAAAAATTTGGAGTTAGTTTTCCAATTTTGGATAAAGTATTAGTTAATGGTAAAAATGAGCATCCATTATTTACGTATTTAAAAGCACAACAACCAGGTCTATTTGGTTCTCAAATCAAATGGAATTTCACAAAATTTGTTATTGATAGACAAGGTAATGTAGTTAAACGCTTTTTACCAATGGATGATCCGTTAGAAATGACATCATTTATTGAATCACTACTATAATATAGATATTTAAAATAATATGGTTTATCGGTTAAACGCTTTTTATCCATGATAGTTATTAATATGAAGCATATTGAAGCAAAGGATATATCCCCTTTACTTCAGTATGCTTTTTATTTTTTAGTGAACATTCAAAATAGGCCATGCGACCTATTTTACTCAATCTGAAATTTGGTACATAATGACAATAGAGAGAAAATGAATATTAAAGTCATTGACGTTAATCATATTAAACTATATAGCAATTAATCTTGGACTAGATATAGTAAAACTTAATTCTGTCATATTATTGACGAGCACTGTAAAAAGCAAAATGATAGTTACAATTTAATAGAGGTGAGTAAGATTGAAATTAAATGCTAGTAATAGCCCTTTTACAGCGTCACAAGCTGATGAACTGAATACATTGATACGGTCATTATCTAGTAAACAAAAATATTGGCTAAGTGGCTATTTATTAAATGAACAAACATTAGAGGGTGATGGCCATTCTTCTACGTCAACTGATGAAGTAGAGTTACCCAATAGTGCAACACCATTGAATAACCAACAGCAAAGTAGTATACCATCAGAAACAGCGCATATGTTAGAAAAGAAAGAGCCACACATTGAATCAAACGGTAGCCATATTACAGTTTTATACGGTACAGAATCTGGTAATGCAATGAATTTAGCAGAAATATTTACTGATCGTTTAATTGATATTGGTCATGATGTGACATTAAATGCGATGGATGATTTTGATACAACGACAGTATCGCAAATTGAAAATTTATTTATTATTACCTCAACACACGGCGAAGGTGATCCACCAGACAATGCATGGGATTTTTATGACTTTTTAGAGAGTAAACAAGCGCCACGTTTAGATCATGTCAGTTTTTCTGTTTTAGCTTTAGGAGATCAAACTTATGAATTCTTTTGTCAAGCAGGAAAAGATGCAGATACAGGACTTGAAAAGTTAGGTGCACAACGACTTTATCCACGTGTAGATTGTGATATTGATTATGAAGAAGATGCTGAAAAGTGGATGGCTAATGTCATTAATACGATAGATAATACTGAAAATAACGTACAAAGCGAACCTATTATAAGTGAATCGATTAAGTCAGCGAAAGAAAAGAAATATTCTAAGTCTAACCCATACTATGCAGAAGTATTAGCAAACGATAATCTCAATGGCGAAGGTTCCAATAAGGAAACGAGACATGTAGAACTATTACTTGATAACTTTGGAGAATCATATGATCCTGGTGATTGTATTGGCGTCTTACCCAAAAACGATCCGCAAATGGTCGATTTATTAATAAGCATGTTAGGTTGGGACCCAGAATCACAAATACCAATCAATGCAAATGGTGATACATTAAGTGTGGAAGAGGCTTTAACAACTCACTTTGAAATTACGCGTCTGACATTGCCATTATTAATGAGTGCTGAACTTTATTTTGATAATGATGAGTTGACTGAACAAATGGAAGAAGAAGATTGGGCCAAAGAATACGTAGTTGGTAGAGACTTGATTGATTTATTAACAGATTTTCCAACTACAGAATTACAACCTGAAAATTTAACCGATATATTAAGAAAACTACCTCCTAGAGAGTATTCAATTTCAAGTAGTTTTATGGCCACACCTGATGAAGTACATTTAACTGTAGGAACTGTTCGCTATCAAGCACATCAACGTCAAAGAAAAGGTGTATGTTCGGTACAATTTGCTGAAAGAGTCAAACCTGGAGATATGGTACCAATTTACTTGAAGAGAAATGCAAATTTTAAATTTCCTACTAGTGAAGATATACCAGTAATTATGATTGGTCCAGGTACGGGTATTGCACCATTTAGATCTTATTTACAAGAACGTGAAGAATTAGGGTTAACTGGCCAAACTTGGTTATTCTTTGGTGAACAACATCGAACTACAGACTTTTTATACGAAGATGAGTTACAACAATGGCTTGACAATGGTAATCTATCTCGCTTGGATTTGGCCTTTTCAAGAGATACTGAACAGAAGGAATATGTCCAACATAGAATATTAGAGCACAGTCATTTGTTTAATGAATGGTTAGAACAAGGTGCCGCTATTTATATTTGTGGTGATGAAAAGTGTATGGCCAAAGATGTGCATCAAGCTATTAAAGATGTATTGGTTAAAGAGTGTCATATTTCGCAAGAGGAAGCGGAAACTGTACTAAGACAAATGAAGCAACAGCATCGTTATCAACGAGATGTTTATTAACATGACGATATAGATATAAATGTTAGATGATGAGTTAATGGAGGTTAGATGGCTAAATGAAGATGCCCTTATTGATAGATTTAACACATAAAAAAGTCGTCATTGTTGGTGGTGGTAAGGTTGCAAGTCGTAAAGCACAAACATTAAGTAACTATAGTCAACACATTATTGTCATTAGTCCAACTATAAATGACGCTATACAAGTATTAATTAAGCAACATAAGGTTGTTTGGAAAAGAAAACAATTTGAAGTTGGCGATGTTGAACATGCAGACTTTGTGGTAGCAGCTACCAATCAACCTGAGGTGAATAAGCAAGTTCAACAAGCTATTCCCAAACATACGCTATTCAATCATGCTAGTGAAGCAGAGAGTGGGGATGTTAGTTTTCCGAGTACGTTTAATAGAGATAGATTATCTATTAGTGTGTCAACAGATGGTGCAAGCCCTAAACTAACTAAAAATATTATTGAGCAATTAAAAGTGTTATATCCATCATCGTATGTGCCATTTATTCAATTTTTATATACGAGTAGACAAATAATAAAACGTCTTAATATATCTCACAAACAACAACAACGTTTATTAATGCAAATAACAGAAATAGAGTATCTAGACATAGCAAAGCAACAACAGTTTCTAGAGTGGCTAAAAACCTTCAAATAAGTGAATAAATAGTACATTGTAGAAGCATAACTAAATATATTTAAAAGCCGACTCAGTTTTGATAGCAAGTATCAACTTAGTCGGCTTTTTAGTGATAGCTATCGTCGTCCAATTAATTTAAAAAGTTATTTGATGAATTGGAATGACAAGTTTAATAGCTTAAATCTCAGTTAGCGTATTATATTAACATGTTAAATTGTTTCTTTATTGTTGTCATTATGCAGTTGCCTGTGAAGCCATCATATATCCTAATGTAAAACCGATTAAAGCAAAAATGATTGCGGCAACAATAATAATGATACCATGTGTTTTTTTACCTTTACTAATTGTTAAGGCACCAAAAACAACCCCTGCAGGACCAAATACGATAGGTAAGAAAAGTAATGATAAAACTGAAAATACCCAGCCAAGAATGATAAATACTAAAGTATTATTATCTTTTTGTTGTTCAGCCATATTGCATCCTCCTTTATTTTTATTTATTTCAAATATATACTATTTTGATGTTTTTGTTAATAACAAATAATATTAATTATATTATAAAATCAAAATCATTAGAATATTATACGAATGATACTATAAAATATAAGCTGAAATACCCAATAATAGTTGTTCAGTGAATTAGACGAAAACTATCGACGCTATTATAATGTCACTTTTAAACATACTCCCCTTATTCATATGCAAATATTTAATTTTATAAGTCATATTTACTTAATCAGAAAACGCTTCCACATCAATCCTCTCTTTGTTACAATAGTGTAAATAAATTCATAATATTATGTAAATTTCATAAGTTAAACGTTATAGGGGGGCACGAATTATGCATGGGGGTCATTTATGGTTAACAATCATGGGTCTTATTATCATTATTTCTATTGTAGGACTGCTCATCGCCAAAAAAATTAGTCCAGTCGTTGGTATGACACTTATTCCTTGTCTTGGTGCAATGATATTAGGGTACAGTGTGTCTGACTTAGTTTCTTTCTTTTCTAAAGGATTAGATCAAGTCATGAGTGTTGTTATTATGTTTATTTTTGCCATTATCTTCTTTGGCATCATGACAGATAGTGGATTGTTTAAACCACTTGTCAAAAGATTAATACTTATGACACGTGGTAACGTTGTCATTGTCTGTGTTATGACAGCTTTAATTGGCACATTGGCACAATTAGATGGTGCTGGTGCAGTAACATTTTTACTATCTATACCAGCATTATTACCATTATATAAAGCCTTAAATATGAATAAATACTTATTAATATTGTTATTGGCTCTAAGTGCGGCAATTATGAATATGGTGCCTTGGGGTGGTCCAATGGCACGCGTGGCAACAGTACTAAAAGCCAAAAGTGTTAATGAATTATGGTATGGTTTGATACCCATTCAAATTATAGGTTTCGTCTTAGTTATGTTATTTGCTGTTTATTTAGGATTTAGAGAAAAACAACGTATTAAAAAGGCAATTGCTAGAGGAGAATTAAGTGAAACACAAAACATTGATATACATAAATTAGTGGAAATTTACGAACGAGATCAAGAAATTAAGTTTCCTGTTAGAGGAAGAGCAAAATATAATCCATATATTAAATGGGTCAATGTAGTCTTAACATTATTAGTTATAATCGCAATGTTGGTAAATATCGCACCTCCGGAATTTGCCTTTATGATAGGTGTGTCCTTAGCGCTAATTGTTAACTTCAAATCAGTAGACGAACAAATGGATCGTTTAAAGGCGCATGCACCTAATGCATTGATGATGGCAACAGTTATTATTGCGGCAGGTATGTTTTTAGGTGTGTTAAATGAAACAGGGATGTTGAAATCGATTGCTACGGACTTTATTAAAATCATTCCAGCTGAAGTTGGACCGTATATACACGTCATTGTTGGACTATTCGGTGTACCTTTAGATTTATTAACAAGTACGGATGCATATTATTTTGCAGTATTACCAATTGTTGAACAGACAGCGAGTCAATTTGGGGTGCCTGCAGTATCAACTGCTTATGCCATGGTCATTGGTAACATTATTGGAACTTTTGTCAGTCCGTTCTCGCCTGCGTTATGGCTTGCTATTGGATTGGCCGAAGCTAACATGGGAACATATATTAAATATGCCTTTTTCTGGATTTGGGGATTTGCCATCGTCATGTTGGTTCTCGCCATGTTAATGGGAGTTGTAGCGATTTAAAGGTGTCATGAACTGTTTAGGTCACTGAATAATCAGAATCTAGAAAGCATCCTACAACAAATATATTGAATTTAACTACGCCTTTAAAATATTGTGTTCTACAATTAAGTCACTAATTGTTAATAACTTTTTGACGTTTTGGTTAACTGGCTGAATCTGATTTGAAATACTATATATTGTGTTTTATTTTTGATATAGACACTATATATAGAAAGAAGTGATAAATTTGAATCAAATCGAAGAAGCGTTAACTGGTTTGATTGCTAAAGATCCGACTATTGTTAATGAAAATGCCAATAAAGATAGTGATACATTCTCAACAATGAGAGACTTAACTGCAGGAATTGTTTCCAAATCATATGCTCTAAATTATTTGTTGCCTAAACACGTTGCCCAAGCACATCAAAATGGTGACATACATTTTCATGATTTAGATTACCATCCATTTCAGCCGCTCACTAATTGTTGTCTAATAGATGCACAAGATATGTTACAGGATGGATTTAACATAGGAAATGCCAATGTAACATCACCTAAATCTATACAGACAGCATCAGCACAACTCGTGCAAATTATTGCTAACGTCTCGAGTAGTCAATATGGTGGATGTACAGTTGATCGAGTTGATGAACTATTAAGTACATACGCCAAGTATAATGAACAAAGACATAGACAAGTAGCTAAACAATTTGTTAAAGAAACTGAAATAGAATTGTATGTTGAACAACAAGTGACGCAAGATATTAATGATGCTATTGAAAGTTTGGAGTATGAAATTAATACTTTGTATACATCAAATGGTCAAACACCATTTGTTACATTAGGATTTGGTTTAGGTACTGATGAACTTAGTCGTAAAATACAACAGGCCATATTACATACACGTATTAAAGGTTTAGGTAAAGACCGTACGACAGCGATTTTTCCGAAGTTAGTTTTTTCAATCAAAAAAGGAGTTAACTTTAGTGCACAAGATCCTAATTATGATATTAAGCAATTAGCATTAGAATGTGCGACTAAAAGAATGTACCCAGACATTTTAAACTACGATACGTTAGTAGACATTTTAGGTGATTTTAAAGCGCCAATGGGTTGTCGCTCATTTTTACCGAGTTGGAAAGATGACAAAGGTCAGTTTGAAAATAGTGGGCGTTGTAATCTTGGTGTAGTGACACTCAATATACCGAGAATAGCAATAGAATCACAAGGTGATATGACACGCTTTTGGGAAATTTTTTATGAGCGTATGGAAGTATTACATGATGCATTACTTTATCGTATCAAACGACTTAAAGATGCAGTTCCTAATAATGCACCTATTCTGTATAAAAGTGGGGCATTTAAATATAAATTGTCAGAAGATGACAGTGTGTCGAGATTATTTGAGAACCAACGTGCAACAATTTCAATGGGGTATATTGGTTTATATGAAGCAGCAACAGTTTTTTATGGACCTGACTGGGAAACGTCTAAAGAAGCGAAAGATTTCACGCTAGAAATTTTAAAAGAAATGAAACGATATCAATTGATGTGGACGTCACGTTATGATGTATGGTTTAGTGTTTACAGCACACCAAGCGAGTCTTTAACTGATCGCTTTTGTCGTTTAGATCAACAACGGTTTGGAGATATTCCAGATATTACTGACAAAGGTTATTACCAAAATTCATTTCATTATGACGTACGGAAAGATGTAACACCATTTGAAAAATTAGATTTTGAAAAAGAATATCCATATTATGCCAGTGGTGGTTTTATTCATTATTGTGAGTATCCTAAACTGAATCATAACTTGAAAGCGCTAGAAGCGGTATGGGATTATTCATACGATAAAGTGGGCTATTTAGGTACTAATATTCCGATCGATCATTGTTATGAATGTGGTTTTGATGGAGACTTTGATACCACTGCACAAGGATATCAATGTCCACATTGTGGTAACCATAATCCTAAAACAGTTGATGTTGTTAAGCGTACTTGCGGCTATTTGGGCAATCCAGTGCAACGTCCTGTAATCAAAGGAAGATATCAAGAAATGTGTGCACGTGTTAAACACATGAAGGCGCCGAAATGATGTCGATATTAGATATTAAAACTGGACAAGGCTATATCGCTAAAATAGAAACGCATAGCTTTGTAGATGGTGAAGGCGTACGTTGCAGTGTATATGTATCAGGATGCCCTTTTAATTGTTTAGGATGTTATAACAAAGCCGCACAAAAATTTACATACGGAGAGGCATTTTCACCAGCAGTATTGGAAGAAATATTAGATTATTGTGATCAATCGTACATTTCAGGATTGAGTATACTTGGTGGCGAACCATTTTGTAATTTGGATATTAGTTTGAAACTTGTTCAAGCATTTAGACAACGGTTTGGATGTTCTAAGACGATTTGGGTTTGGACAGGATTCTTATACGAATATTTAGTGCGAGATTACGCTCAGCGATATGAAATGTTGAGCTTAATAGATGTGTTAATAGATGGCTTGTTTATACAACATTTATATCAACCTAACTTACCTTACAAAGGGTCGTTAAATCAACGCATCATAGATGTTCAACAGTCATTAATGTCTGATAAGTTAGTTGAATATATTGTCAGTTAATCGCTCACGTTACAGCGTGTGAGACTAAAAGTTTATATTTAATATGCAGCGTTGGCAGTAGCTGTCTCGCTTATAAAATGTTAAATAAGTCAACATTTTATCAACATATTCGGTCTTGCCGGGGTGGAATGAAGCAATAATGTCTAGAAAAATTATTGCTGTTCCGCCCTGTTTTTTATTGTTGTACATTTCCGAATCAAAATGCGGTTATGAAATCAAAGCAAAAATCAGTCAAATAAGATTATTGTGTTCCAATATTAGTATAAATTATGTCGAAATAAATTATGAAATTACTTTTAATAAACATTGTAAATAAGTTGTCAAAAAATTAATTAAGTGAGAGGGAAGACTGTCCTAATATTCCTCACTAAAAATAAATAAAAATAAATTATACATGTATAAATATACAAATTCAAACATAGTAAAATATATTAAATACGTTAAATTCAAACTTTACACAACTGTCTTAGAGCTAAAAATATTTTGTAGATCCCTCTTAAAAGTATATAAATATTCAATAACGATGTTTTTAAAACTGTATGTAATTTGCATTATTATTTAATATTCGTTATTGTCAATTTTGTGAATCATGATAATTATTACATATTGAAAGCAATCAACGACGGATTCATCAAATTTAATAATTAGGGGGGAGCACAATTGAAAAAAGAGAAAGTTATGGACTGGACAACCTTCATTGGTACGGTTGCTGTACTCCTTTTTGCAGTAATTCCTATGATGGCATTTCCTAAGGCCAGTGAAGATATAATCACTGGAATTAATAGTGCCATTTCTAATTCAATTGGTTCGATATATTTATTTATGGGACTGGCGATTTTCTGTTTTGTGATGTATATCGCATTTGGAAAATATGGTAATGTAACGCTTGGTAAAGCTACTGATACTCCTGAATTTAATACATTTACATGGGCAGCAATGTTATTTTGTGCTGGTATTGGTTCAGATATTCTGTATTGGGGCGTTATAGAGTGGGCTTTCTATTATCAAGTTCCACCCAACGGTGCTAAAAGTATGAGTGATGGAGCATTACAATTTGCTACACAATACGGTATGTTCCATTGGGGACCTATTGCCTGGGCAATATATGTGTTACCAGCATTACCGATTGGTTACTTAGTATTTGTAAAGAAACAACCTGTATACAAAATAAGTCAGGCTTGTCGACCAATTTTAAAAGGACAAACTGATAAATTGTTAGGTAAAGTTGTAGATATATTATTTATTTTTGGTTTACTAGGCGGTGCGGCAACATCGCTTGCGTTAGGCGTACCACTCATTTCTGCTGGTATTGAACGTTTAACAGGTTTAGATGGCAGTAACATGATTTTACGTTCGGCCATTTTATTAACGATTACGGTTATTTTCGCCATTAGTTCATATACTGGCTTAAAAAAAGGTATTCAAAAGTTGAGCGACGTCAATGTTTGGTTATCATTTATCTTATTAGCTTTTGTGTTTATTGTAGGACCAACTGTTTTCATTATGGAAACGACTGTTACTGGTTTCGGTAATATGTTAAGAGACTTTTTCCATATGGCTACTTGGTTAGAACCTTTTGGAGGTATTAATGGACGTAAAGAGACAAACTTCCCGCAAGATTGGACGATATTCTATTGGTCTTGGTGGCTTGTTTATGCACCATTTATCGGTTTATTTATTGCTCGAATCTCTAAAGGGCGACGTTTGAAAGAAGTCATTCTAGGAACAATTATTTATGGGACATTAGGTTGTGTTTTATTTTTCGGTATCTTCGGTAACTATGCCGTATATTTACAAATTTCTGGACAATTTAATGTGACAGGTTATTTAAATATGCACGGTACCGAAGCGACAATCATTGAAATAGTACATCACTTACCGTTCCCGTCATTAATGATCGTCTTATTCTTAATATCTGCATTTCTATTTTTAGCAACAACGTTTGATTCTGGGTCATATATTTTGGCAGCTGCTTCACAGAAAAAAGTAGTTGGAGAGCCATTAAGAGCTAATAGACTATTTTGGGCATTTGCGCTATGTTTATTACCATTTTCATTAATGTTAGTTGGTGGAGAACGTGCTCTGGAGGTATTGAAGACGGCGTCTGTATTAGCGAGTGTACCTCTCATAGTTATATTTATCTTTATGATGATATCGTTCTTAATTATTTTAGGTCGCGATAGAATTAAATTGGAAACACGTGCAGAAAAATTAAAAGAAGTAGAACGTCGTTCATTAAGAATTATTCAAGTTTCTGAAAAGGAACAAGACGATAATTTATAAGAGAAAAAGCGAGAAGTTGGTCAGCCTGTCTGTCCCAATTTCTCGCTTTTGTTATTTATCATCACTTTGTGAATTTGCCTCTGGTATTGGAAAATATTTGAAAATCTCTCCACTTTCAATGGCTGTTGTTAATTGTTCTAACCAGTCATAATAAACTTGTGTATGATCAAGTTGCGCTTTAATATTTTGTGCTTCTGCTATTTCGGAATCAGTTAAATCCTCGCGTTGTAGTAGGGGTTTAATAATTGCTTGTGCCTCTTGAACAGCTTCAACATTAATATCAATTTCACGTTGGAATTTTTTAGCAAAGAAGTTTCTAAAAAAGATGAAGAAATCTTTCTCAGCTATAAAATGTTGTTTACGACTACCACGTGTAAATTGTTGTTTAACGATATCAAATTCCTGCAATTTTTTTACACCCGTACTCATACTGGGTTTGCTCATTTGCAATTGATGACGCATTTCATCAAGCGTCATACTACCTTCGAAGACCATCGTACCGTATAAATTTCCTACACTTCTATTAGTACCGTATAAATCCATTGTTTGACCAATAGAATTTATGACAATATCCTTTGCTTGTTCTAATTGTTGTTGGTTGTTATTTGAACGAGTCATCATTGCACCTACCTAACATCATTTTGTGTCATATTATAGCAAATATTAATACATTATAAGACTTTTTACTTAAAAAGACAGTATAAATAATTATAATCTTCATAATAAAATTTTCGGAAAAATAAATATTGTGAATTAAGAAAAGTATCAGTATAAAAATGTTTTGTAAATTGACACAATTTATAATTCTATGCTAACATAACTTTGAAAAATTCGTTAAATATAAATTTAACAAACTTAACGGAGGTTGTTGAATGGAACTTGTAAAACAATTATCTCAACGTCAATTTATAGATGGAGAGTGGGTTGACAGCTCTAATAACAACACAAGAGATATCATCAATCCTTATAATCAACAAGTGATATTTCAAGTTGCAGAAGGAACTAAAGAAGATGCTGAACGTGCAATTTTAGCAGCTAGACGTGCTTTTGAATCTGGAGAGTGGTCTCAACAGACAGCTGAAACTAGAGGTAATAAAGTAAGAGCTGTCGCTGATAAGATTAAAGAACATCGTGAAGAATTAGCGCAACTGGAAACGTTAGATACTGGTAAAACACTTGAGGAATCCTATGCAGATATGGATGATATTCATAACGTCTTTATGTATTTTGCAGGATTGGCAGATAAAGAAGGGGGAGAAATTATTGATTCTCCAATTGCCGATACAGAAAGCAAAGTAGTGAAAGAACCTGTAGGTGTAGTGACACAAATCATTCCTTGGAACTATCCTTTGTTACAGGCTTCATGGAAGATAGCACCAGCGTTAGCAACAGGGTGTTCATTAGTAATGAAACCTAGTGAAATCACACCATTAACAACGATTCGAGTTTTTGAATTAATGGAAGAAGTTGGTTTCCCTAAAGGTAGTATTAACTTAATTTTAGGTGCTGGTTCAGAAGTAGGGGATGTATTATCAGGTCATCGAGAAGTGGATCTCGTATCGTTTACTGGTGGTATTGAAACTGGTAAACATATTATGAAAAATGCGGCTAACCATGTTACAAACGTAGCATTAGAACTTGGTGGGAAAAATCCTAATATCATTTTTGAAGATGCAGATTTTGATTTGGCAGTTGACCAAGCATTAAATGGTGGCTATTTCCATGCAGGGCAAGTATGCTCAGCAGGTTCAAGAATTATAGTGCACAATAGTATAAAAGAACAATTTGAACAAGCACTGATTGAACGAGTGAAAAACATAAAACTTGGTAATGGATTCGACAAAGATACTGAAATGGGACCAGTGATTTCAACTGAACATCGTCAAAAAATTGAAAATTACATGGATATTGCTAAACAAGAGGGCGCCACAATTGCAGTAGGTGGTAAACGTCCTGATAAAGAAGATTTGCAAGATGGATTGTTCTTTGAACCTACTGTCATTACTAATTGCGACACATCTATGAGAATTGTTCAAGAAGAAGTATTTGGTCCAGTCGTAACGATTGAAGGATTTGAAGATGAACAACAAGCAGTTCAATTAGCAAATGATTCAATTTATGGACTTGCTGGTGCTGTATTTTCACAAGATATTGGTAAAGCACAACGCGTGGCTAATAAATTGAAATTAGGTACAGTATGGATTAATGATTTTCATCCTTATTTTGCTCAAGCACCTTGGGGTGGTTATAAACAATCAGGTATTGGTCGTGAATTAGGAAAAGAAGGGTTAGAAGAGTACTTGGTGTCTAAACATATTTTAACTAACACTAATCCGCAAGTGATTCATTGGTTTGGTCAATAAAGAAAAACTAGATAAAGTGAGTGCCATTGTAATAATAACAAGACACTCACTTTATTATGTCTTACATGATTTTATGTCTGAATATAGATGGTTATAGGAGTGTGACAACGCTCGCTTATTAAATATAAACTTTGGAGGTCATAACTATGAGTAATAACAATAAATCATATGATTATGTCATCATTGGTGGCGGAAGTGCAGGGTCAGTGCTTGGTAATCGACTAAGTGAAGACAAAGATAAAGAGGTATTAGTTTTAGAAGCTGGGCGTAGTGATTATTTTTGGGATTTATTTATACAAATGCCTGCAGCACTAATGTTTCCATCAGGTAACAAATTTTATGATTGGATTTATTCAACTGATGAAGAACCACATATGGGTGGACGTAAAGTAGCGCATGCTAGAGGTAAGGTACTTGGTGGATCAAGTTCAATCAATGGTATGATATACCAACGAGGTAATCCTATGGATTATGAAGGATGGGCTGAACCTGAAGGTATGGAAACGTGGGACTTTGCACACTGTCTACCATATTTTAAAAAGTTGGAAACGACTTATGGTGCGGCACCGTATGATAAGTATAGAGGTCATGATGGTCCGATTAAATTAAAGCGTGGTCCTGCCACAAATCCTTTGTTCCAAGCATTCTTTGATGCAGGTGTCGAAGCAGGTTATCATAAGACGCCAGATGTTAATGGTTTCAGACAGGAAGGTTTTGGTCCATTTGATAGCCAAGTTCATCGCGGTCGTCGCATGTCGGCTTCACGTGCTTACTTACATCCAGCAATGAAACGTAAAAATTTAACGGTTGAGACACGTGCTTTTGTCACACAAATTAATTATGAAGGGCGAAGAGCAACAGGCGTTACATATAAGAAAAACGGTAAATTACACACTGTTGATGCCAAAGAAGTAATATTGTCAGGTGGTGCTTTTAATACACCACAATTATTACAACTATCAGGTATTGGTGATTCAGAATTTTTAAAATCGAAAGGTATTGAACCACGCGTGCATTTACCTGGTGTTGGTGAGAATTTTGAAGATCATCTAGAAGTATATATTCAACATCAATGTAAGCAGCCAATATCTTTACAACCAAGTTTAGATGTCAAACGTATGCCATTGATAGGATTACAGTGGCTATTCACTCGTACAGGTGCAGCAGCATCGAACCATTTTGAAGGTGGCGGATTTGTGAGATCGAATAATGATGTTGATTATCCAAACTTAATGTTCCACTTTTTACCGATAGCAGTTAGATATGATGGACAAAAAGCACCAGTTGCTCATGGCTATCAAGTACATGTTGGACCCATGTATTCTAACTCTAGAGGCAGCTTAAAAATTAAATCAAAAGATCCATTTGAAAAACCAAGTATCCGTTTTAACTATTTATCTACAGAGGAAGATAAACGTGAGTGGGTTGAAGCAATTAAAGTAGCTAGAAATATTTTAAATCAATCCGCCTTGGATCCATTTAATGGTGGAGAAATTTCACCAGGACCTGAAGTTCAAACAGATGAAGAAATATTGGATTGGGTACGTCGCGATGGCGAAACAGCATTACATCCATCATGTAGCGCGAAAATGGGTCCAGCATCAGATCCAATGGCTGTAGTTGATCCATTAACAATGAAAGTGCATGGTATGGAAAATTTACGTGTCGTCGATGCGTCAGCAATGCCGCGTACAACGAATGGTAATATACATGCGCCAGTATTAATGTTAGCTGAAAAAGCAGCAGACATTATTCGTGGTAGAAAACCATTAGCACCACAATATGTCGATTATTATAAGCATGGTGTTCATGATGAACATGAAGGTGCGCTAGACAATAAACCTTATGCATAATAAATAGTAATATAACATCACAAAAACATACTAAGATTAGCTGTGAAAAAATTTATGACGATAGATTTTTTTACAGCTACTTTTATAGTTTTAGAGAGAGGCTAAGACAAAAAGCATTTGGCAGTAACTGTCTGATTTGTAAAATGTTGATTTATCAACGTTTTACAAACCTAGTCAGTCTTGACGGGATGGAAGGATACGTCATAGAAAAATTTTAAAAAGGATTACAGTTGACACTATTAGTGCAACTGCATAAGAACTAGTAAAGATTATAAATCTAACTAGTTCTAAATGTGC
>NZ_PPQR01000048.1 GCF_002902085.1 Staphylococcus simiae | reverse complement strand
TAATTATATTGTTACGAGATTTTTTTGGCCTATCTTTAGTACTGATAAATAAAGGTTCTCTGGTTCTCTGTTTTTTAGGACTGATAATTAAAAAATGAATAATTTAAAATATAAATTATTTTGAAGCCGAGACTCCTGAGGGACCGGGCCCCAAAATAGAAAAATTCTATAAATAGAATTTTTACTGTAAAGTGCAAGTTGAGGGAGCAGTGCTAGTCGAAGACCGGGGCCCCAACACAGAGAAACTGATTTAATCAGTTTCTACAAGTATTGCCAGTTGGGGTAGGCTGAGACAGCACCCTAGGAAGGGACCCAACACAGAAAAACTGGTTATCCAGTTTTTTCATGCAATGCAGGGACCCGTCATAGAAAAATTTTAAAAATAAAATTTTTTCTTTTATGTGCAAGACGGGCATAGTTGGGCATTGGGGCCCCAGCAAAGAAAAATTCTGTCAAAAGAATTTTTACATTAGTGTGCAAGCTGGGGTGCGAGGCTTAAAAAATATTATGTATCAGTCCAATTTGGGGATACAAATGAATTTTTGATAAAAAGTTTTATAGTAATTAAAAGACTTATGTAAATTTGAGAAGCACGTATAGTATTCAATATTTAGTATCATATAAGTTGAAGTAGCATTATGTGTTATATAATATTGAAATATTTACTATACAAAATGACTAATAAGTATTGCTAGATAGTCCTATGATATAAATCGTTTCAAAAAAACATTTCTAATAAAGTCGTATTTATCTTCAAATACATAATACTTAAAAACATCTTTTAGACTTATGCAATGATTAACTACTAAATGAACATGCTTGAATTGACGCTAACACTCAAGTAAAATAAGTGGGTAGATGAAAACAAACTGAAGGAGTCAGTACTAATGAACTTTAAAGAAATAAAAGAATTAATAGAAATTCTTGATCAATCAACTTTGACAGAAATTAATATTGAAGATACAAAAGGCAGTAAAGTAACTTTGAAAAAAGAAAAAGAAACAGAAATTGTTACACCACAAATATCACAACCTGCAATGCAGAATGTAGCACCTCAAGTACAGCAGTCACCATCTGTAGATAATAGTGTTGACGAATCTAAACATACAGTAACTGATAACCATAAAACAATTAATGCACCAATGGTAGGTACATTTTATAAATCACCATCACCAGAAGAAGAAGCTTATGTACAAGTCGGTGATTCAGTTTCAAACGATACGACAGTATGTATTTTAGAAGCTATGAAATTATTTAATGAAATACAAGCAGAAGTTTCTGGAGAAATTGTAGAAATCTTAGTAGAAGACGGACAAATGGTAGAGTATGGCCAGCCGTTATTTAAGGTGAAATAATGAAAAAGGTTCTAATAGCAAATCGTGGCGAAATAGCAGTAAGAATCATTCGTGCTTGTCGCGATTTAGGTATTCAAACAGTTGCTATCTATTCTGAAGGGGATAAAGATGCGCTACATACTCAAATTGCTGATGAAGCATATTGCGTAGGTCCTACTTCGTCTAAAGATTCTTATTTAAATATACCTAATATACTATCCATAGCGACTTCTACAGGTTGTGATGCTTTACATCCTGGATATGGTTTCTTAGCTGAAAATGCTGATTTTGCAGAACTATGTGAAGCGTGCCAAGTTAAGTTCATTGGTCCTAGTTATAAATCAATTCAAAAAATGGGAATTAAAGACGTTGCTAAAGCTGAAATGATTAAAGCAAATGTTCCAGTTGTTCCGGGTAGTGATGGTTTAATGGAAAATGTTGAAGAAGCTAAAGAAATTGCCAAAAATATTGGTTATCCAGTCATCATAAAAGCAACTGCTGGTGGCGGTGGTAAAGGTATACGAGTTGCTCGTAATGAAAAGGAATTAGAAACTGGCTTTCGTATGACTGAGCAAGAAGCGCAAACTGCCTTTGGTAATGGTGGATTATATATGGAGAAATTCATCGAAAATTTCCGCCATATAGAAATTCAAATTATTGGTGATCGTTTTGGCAACGTTATACATTTAGGAGAACGTGATTGTACAATTCAACGTCGTATGCAGAAGTTAGTCGAAGAAGCGCCATCCCCAATTCTTGATGATGAAACTAGACGTGAAATGGGAAATGCAGCTGTAAGAGCAGCTAAAGCAGTGAACTATGAAAATGCTGGCACAATTGAATTTATATATGATCTTAATGATAATAAATTCTACTTTATGGAAATGAATACACGTATTCAAGTAGAACATCCTGTAACAGAAATGGTAACTGGCATTGACTTAGTTAAATTACAATTACTTGTTGCTATGGGAGAAGTATTACCTTACAAACAAGAAGATATTAAATTGAATGGACATGCCATTGAATTTAGAATTAATGCAGAGAATCCATACAAGAATTTCATGCCTTCTCCGGGTAAAATAACGCAATATTTAGCACCAGGTGGATATGGGGTACGCATAGAATCAGCATGCTACACGAATTATACGATTCCACCTTATTATGACTCAATGGTTGCTAAATTAATCGTTCATGAACCAACACGTGAAGAAGCAATTATGGCAGGTATCCGTGCGTTAAGTGAATTTGTCGTTTTAGGTATAGATACAACAATTCCATTCCATATTAGATTATTAAATAATGATATATTTAGAAATGGTAGATTTAATACTAACTTCTTAGAGAATAACAGTATTATGGACGATGATGACAAATAGGAGGTTAATCTATGGTTAAAGTAACAGATTATTCGAATTCAAATTTAGGTAAAGTTGAAATAGCACCAGAAGTATTATCTGTTATTGCAAGTATAGCCACTGCAGAAGTAGAAGGTATAACTGGACATTTTGCTGAATTAAAAGAAACAAATTTAGAAAAAGTAAGTCGTAAAAATTTAAGTAGAGATTTAAAGATTGAAGCAAAAGACGATGGTATATACATTGATGTTTATTGTGCTTTAAAACACGGTGTTAATATTTCAAAAACTGCAAATGAAATTCAAACGTCAATTTTTAATTCAATTTCAACTATGACTGCGTTAGAACCAAAACAAATTAATATTCATATTACACAAATTGTTATAGCAAAATAATTAAAATTTGTGACATAAAAATATAGAAAATTTTAAATGTCCGAAGGAGTTAAAAATGAGTCGTAAAGAATCTAGAATGCAAGCTTTTCAAACTTTGTTTCAATTAGAAATGAAAAATAGTGATTTAACAATAAATGAAGCGATTAGTTTCATTAAGGACGAAGATCCAGATTTAGATTTTGACTTTATTCATTGGTTGGTTTCTGGAGTGAAAGATCATGAACCAGTACTTGATGAAACAATTCGTCCTCATTTAAAAGATTGGACAATTGAAAGATTATTAAAATCTGATCGTATTATTTTAAGAATGGCGACTTATGAAATATTGCATAGTGATACACCTGAAAAAGTAGTTATAAATGAAGCGGTCGAATTAACTAAGCAATTTAGTGATGATGACCATTATAAATTTATTAATGGTGTGCTTAGTAATATAAAAAAATAAAATTGAGTTGATGTTATATGTCTGATTATTTAAGTGTTTCAGCCCTAACTAAATATATTAAATATAAATTTGATCAAGATCCACACTTACAATCTATCCTTTTAAAAGGAGAACTTTCAAATTTTAAAAAACATTCAAGTGGTCATCTATATTTTAATGTTAAAGATAAAGAAAGTGTTATAAGTGCGATGATGTTTAAAGGTAGTGCTTCCAATTTAAATTTTGAACCTAAAGAAGGGGATGAAGTGTTATTAGAGGCACGAGTATCTGTGTATGAACGTCGAGGAAATTATCAAATCTATGTTAACAAGATGCAGTTAGATGGCATTGGTAATTTATATCAAAAATTAGAACAGTTAAAAAAGAAATTATCTAAAGAAGGCTATTTTGATAATAGTAATAAAAAAGCTATACCTAGATTTCCACATAAAATAGCAGTGTTAACGGCAGGTACAGGTGCAGCAATTAGAGATATTCATTCAACTATTAATAGTAGATTTCCTTTAGTTGAACAAATTCAAATTAATACGTTAGTTCAAGGTGAAAAAGCTAAAGATGATATTATTGAAAAAATTCAATATGCAGATAGTTTAGGTGTAGATACAATCATTGTTGGTCGAGGTGGTGGATCTATTGAAGATCTATGGAATTTTAACGAAGAAGAAGTTGTTAAAGCTATATTTAATTGTCAAACACCAATCATATCTGCAGTAGGACATGAGACAGATTTTACGTTGAGTGATTTTGTTGCTGATGTAAGAGCAGCAACACCTACACAAGCTGCTGTGATTGCTACACCTGACCAATTTGACTTAATGGAGCAAATTAAACAGTATCAATTTACATTAACACGATTTATTAAAAAGTATATCGATCAGCAACAAAAACATGTTGATTATTTATCATCATATTATAAGTTTAAACAACCATCACTATTATATGATCAACAAATTCAACGACGTGATGATTTAGAAAAAAGGTTGAATCAAAACATTTTAAATACGCTTGAACAGCAACGTCATAAGTTGTTGTTGACTCAACAAAGATTTAGTTTAAAAGACTTACAATATAATGTTCATGACAAAGCACAGAGTAATGACCAATTAAAAGAACAGCTTATCAAAATCTTAAATAATAAAGTCATGTCTTATCAAAATGAACTTAAATATAAAGTGGAAAATTTAAATAACTTGAGTCCAACGAATACAATGTTGAGAGGTTATGCAATAATTAATAAAAATGATAAAGTCATTACCAGTACAAAAGACTTGAATGTTGATGATAATATGACATTAACAATGAAAGATGGTACTGTAGATGCAAAAGTGACGAAAGTAAGGTGTAATGATGACTAAAGAAACACAAAGTTTTGAAGAAATGATGCAAGAATTAGAAAACATCGTCCAAAAATTAGATAATGAGACTGTTTCATTAGAAGAATCTCTAGATTTATATCAAAGAGGTATGAAATTATCAGCAGCTTGTGACACAACATTAAAAAATGCCGAAAAAAAAGTGAATGATTTAATTAAAGAAGAAACACAGGATGATAATAATGACAATGAAACCGATGAATAAATTAATTGATGAAATCAATGAAGCTTTAGATAAGTCAATTCAATCGTCGAATTTATCAACACCGATTGAAGATAGTATGCGCTATTCCTTAAATGCTGGAGGTAAACGTATCAGACCAGTATTACTATTGTTGACTTTAAATGCTTTGAATAAAGATTATCACATAGGGCTACAAAGTGCTTTAGCTTTAGAAATGATACACACTTATTCTTTAATTCATGATGATTTACCTGCAATGGATAATGATGATTTTAGACGTGGTAAACTGACTAACCATAAAGTTTATGGTGAATGGACTGCTATTTTAGCTGGAGATGCATTATTGACAAAAGCTTTTGAACTGATAGCATGTGATACAGCACTAAGTGATAAGCAAAAAGTAGATGTTATTAAAAGATTATCCATTGCAAGTGGTCATATGGGTATGGTAGGTGGCCAAATGCTAGATATGCAAAGTGAAGATAAAGAAGTAGGTATAGATATACTTGAAGCTATTCATGAAACTAAGACAGGCGCATTACTGCAATTTGCAGTATTAAGTGCTGCTGACATTGCTGAAGTGAACGATATAACGCATAGTCATCTAGAACATTTTAGTTATCATTTAGGACTAATGTTTCAAATTAAAGATGATTTGCTTGATTGCTATGGTGATGAAGCAAAGTTAGGTAAAAAAATTGGCAGCGATATTGCAAATAATAAAAGTACATATGTAAGTTTATTAGGTAAAGAAGAAACTGAAAATAAACTCAAATATCATAAAGAACAAGCGTTAAAAGAATTAAGACAATTAGATGATGACTATGATATTTCACAGCTAGAAAACATTGTAGAATTATTCTTCAATAGAGATCACTAAGACCTGAGACAATTAATGTCTTGGGTTTTATTTATTTTTAACAGCTATTTATGTGGACTCAATTTTGTTTATTTTTTAATTTTTGCACATATAATATGAGATGGCTACACTTCCATTAAAAAAATAAAAATATGACCTTTTAAATAATGAAGTAACATATATTTTAAATATTTGAATTTCTTTAAGTATATTACACAGATATTCATTTTTATACATTTGAAAATATATAACTTTAATGTAATGTATTCAGCTTTCTTAACTATTTATTGAAACAATCAACTATGTTTACCCTTTTATTGCAAAAGTGATTAGTAGTAGTAAATGAAGGCATATGTTAAAATAACTGTATAAATATTCGTAATCAGAGGTGTTTGTTGTGCCCAAAAAATCAGTTAGGCATATTAAAATAAGAGAAATTATATCAAATGAACAAATTGAAACACAAGATGACTTAGTAAAAAGATTAAATGATTATGATTTAAACGTTACGCAAGCGACTGTTTCTCGTGATATTAAAGAATTACAGTTAATAAAAGTACCTATTCCGTCAGGTCAATATGTTTATAGTTTACCCAACGACCGTAAATTTCATCCTTTAGAGAAATTAGGTCGCTACTTAATGGATTCATTTGTAAATATAGATGGGACAGACAACTTATTAGTACTTAAAACTTTACCTGGGAATGCACAATCTATTGGAGCAATTTTAGACCAAATTAATTGGGAAGAAGTTTTAGGAACTATTTGTGGTGATGATACTTGCTTAATTATTTGTAGAAATAAAGAAGCTAGTGAAGAAATTAAAACAAGAATTTTTAATTTGTTATAAGGAAGCGATGTTTATATGTTACAAACCTTATCAATCAAACAATTTGCCATAATCGAGGAATTGGAAATTAATTTTTCAGATGGTTTAACCGTGTTAAGTGGTGAAACTGGTTCAGGTAAATCCATTATTATCGATGCCATAGGACAATTGATTGGAATGAGAGCATCATCTGATTTTGTTAGGCATGGTGAAAAGAAATCTATAATCGAAGGCATATTCGATATTGATGATAGTAAAGATGCAATTCATATACTTAACGATATGGATATAGACATTGATGAAGATTTTTTATTAGTTAAGAGAGAAATTTTCAGCTCTGGTAAGAGTTTGTGCAAGATAAATAATCAAACAGTGACATTATCAGATTTAAGAAGAGTAATGCAAGAATTACTAGATATACATGGACAACATGAAACGCAATCTTTACTAAAACAGAAATATCATTTAACGTTACTTGATAATTATGCAGAAAAACGCTATCAAGATTTAATCGATCAATACCACAATACTTATCAAACTTACGTTAATAAAAAGAAAGAATTAGAAGAGTTGGAATCAGCAGACCAAGCATTATTGCAAAGGCTTGATTTAATGAAGTTCCAATTGGAAGAGTTAACAGAAGCTCAACTGAAAGATGGAGAAATTGAACAGTTAGAAGTTGATATTAAACGCATTCAAAATTCGGAAAAGTTAAGTTTAGCACTTAATAATGCACATCAAACGTTAACGGATGAAAATGCGATCACTGATAGATTATATGAGTTAAGTAATCATCTTCAAATAATCAATGATATTGTTCCTCAAAAATATGAAAAATTAAAAGAAGATATTGATCAATTTTATTATATTCTAGAAGATGCCAAGCATGAGTTGTATGATGAAATGGCAAATACTGAATTTGATGAACAAACTCTAAATGAATTTGAAGCTCGTATGAATTTATTAACTAATTTAAAAAGAAAATATGGCAAAGACATTTCTGAATTAATTTCATATCAAGAAAAATTGACAAATGAAATAAATAAGATTGAAAATTATGAGCAGAGTACAGCAGAATTGCGAGCACAAATTGATTCTCTCTATAACGAAGTCTATAGTGTAGGTGAATCATTATCACAAGAGCGACGTAAAGTGGCTCGTGAACTTAGAGACCACATCGTAGCAGAAATACAGAATTTACAAATGAAAGATGCTAATTTTGAGATTTCATTTAAACCTTTAGATGAACCTAATAAAGATGGTATAGAATTTGTTGAATTTTTAATTAGTCCTAACAAAGGTGAACCCCTAAAAAGTTTAAATAAAATTGCTTCTGGTGGGGAATTATCAAGAATAATGCTAGCTCTGAAAAGTATTTTTGTTAAGTCACGTGGACAAACTGCTATATTGTTTGATGAGGTTGATTCTGGTGTGTCAGGACAAGCTGCACAAAGAATGGCTGAAAAAATGAAAGATATTGCTGAATTTATTCAAGTGATTTGTATTTCTCATTTACCGCAAGTCGCGTCTATGAGTGATCATCATTTATTGATTTCGAAATATACTAAAGATGACCGTACGATAACTCAAGTAAAAGAATTAATAGATGAAGATAAAGTGGATGAAATTGCGCGTATGATTTCTGGTGCTAGTGTAACTGAATTGACGAGACAAAATGCTAAAGAAATGATTGAGCAGAATAAGCGGCAATAAATTTCATTTCAATAATGTGAACTTTGGTAAATTGATTCAAATAAATATATTAAATTATTTTTCTATGAACTACATGTAATGTAAATTTTTTAGTATGCATTTCTTAGAAAATTAGGGACAAAAATGACAAATTGTTATGTCCATAAATAGTTAGGAGTAAAGTCATGTCTGAAAAACAATATGATTTAGTCGTTTTAGGTGGAGGAACTGCAGGTTATGTTGCCGCAATTCGCGCATCTCAACTTGGAAAAAAAGTCGCAATTGTAGAACGTAGTCTATTAGGTGGAACATGTTTACATAAAGGTTGTATCCCAACAAAAGCACTGTTGAAATCTGCTGAAGTCCTGCAAACGGTTAAACATGCATCAACATTTGGTATAAATGTTGAAGATTATGATATAAATTATGACAAGATGTTTGTACGTAAAGAAGAAATTGTAAAACAAATGTATCAAGGTGTAGAACATTTAATGCAACACAATCACATTGATATTTATAACGGTACTGGTAGAATTTTGGGAACTTCAATATTTTCACCACAGAGTGGAACAATATCAGTTGAATATGAAGACGGAGAATCTGACATTCTACCAAATCAATTTGTCTTGATTGCTACTGGTTCTAAGCCTTATGCATTACCATTTTTACCATTTGATCATGAAAGAATTCTGTCGAGTGATGATGTATTAGCATTAGAAACGTTGCCATCAAGTATAGGCATCATCGGTGGTGGTGTCATTGGATTAGAATTTGCGTCATTAATGATCGATTTAGGAGTAGAGGTTACTGTGATTGAAGCTGGACCTTCCATCTTACCGACTGAAAGTACTCAAATTGCTAAAGTTTTAAAAACTGCCTTAACTCAACGTGGCGTTAAATTTTATGAAAATGTCAAACTTGCCGAATCAGATGTCAAAGTAACTGATAGTGATGTACGTTTATCACTAAATAATGACAACATTGTCGTAGACAAAGTTTTATTATCTGTTGGTAGACAACCAAACACAGCTGATATTGGTTTGAATAATACTAAGATTAAGCTGTCAAAAAGTGGTCATATTGAGACAAATGAGTTTCAACAAACTGAAGACAAGCATATATATGCTGCTGGTGATTGTATTGGTAAATTACAACTTGCACATGTGGGTTCTAAGGAAGGCATTGTTGCAGTTGAACATATGTTTGATGCTGGACCAATTCCAGTAAATTATAACTTAATGCCTAAGTGTGTCTATACTCAACCTGAAATTGCTTCCATTGGTTTGACTATTGAACAAGCTAAGAAACAGGGTATTAAAGCGCGAGGCTTTAAAGTACCGTTTAAAGCAATAGGCAAAGCAGTTATTGATAGTATTGACAGTGAAAAAGGATATTGTGAAATGGTTGTTGATCAGTTAAACCAAGAGATTATTGGCGTTAATATGATTGGCCCACATGTAACAGAATTGATCAATGAAGTTTCATTATTGCAGTTTATGAATGGCTCTTCACTAGAATTAGGTTTAACAACTCATGCGCATCCTTCTATTTCTGAAGTATTAATGGAATTAGGATTAAAAGTTGAAGATAGAGCGATTCACGTTTAAATTGGAGGATAAAAGATGATTGACTATAAATCACTAGGCCTTACTGAACAAGACCTAAAAGAAATCTATAAAGCAATGGATTTAGGTAGAAAAATCGACGAGAGATTATGGTTATTAAACCGTGCTGGTAAAATACCTTTTGTCGTTAGTGGACAAGGCCAAGAGGCTACACAAATTGGAATGGCTTATGCTATGAAAGAAGGAGATATTTCAGCTCCTTATTACCGTGATTTAGCATTTGTTACATACATGGGAATTTCAGCATATCATACTTTTTTAGCAGCATTTGGTAAAAAAGAAGATATCAATTCAGGTGGTAAGCAAATGCCATCTCATTTTAGCAGTAGAGAACACAATATATTATCACAAAGTTCTCCAGTAGCAACACAAATTCCACACGCAGTAGGTGCTGCTTTAGCATTAAAAATGGATGGTAAAGAAAATATTGCCACTGCCACTGTAGGAGAAGGTAGTTCAAACCAAGGTGACTTCCATGAAGGCCTCAATTTTGCAGGCGTGCATAAATTACCAATGGTTTGCGTTATTATTAATAATAAATATGCTATCTCAGTTCCTGATTCGTTACAATATGCTGCTACAAAGTTATCAGATAGAGCGATTGGTTATGGTATGTTTGGTGAGCAAGTAGATGGAAATGATCCACTTGCTGTGTATAAGGTGATGAAGGAAGCTAGAGCGCGTGCGCTTGCTGGTGAAGGTGCTACTCTAATTGAAGCTGTTACAAGTAGGATGACTGCGCATTCTTCTGACGATGATGATCAATATAGAACAAAAGAAGAAAGAGATAATTTAAAAAAAGCTGATTGTAATGAGAAATTTAAAAATGAATTGTTAGCAAATGAAATTATTGATGAACAATGGTTACAAGAAATAGAACAAGAACATAAGGAAATCATTAACCAAGCTACAAAAGCTGCTGAAGAAGCGCCATATCCTGATATTGAAGAGGCTTATACTTATGTTTATGAAGAAGGGAGCCTTAATTAATGACAAAGTTATCTTATTTAGAGGCCATACGCCAAGCACAAGATTTAGCACTACAACATGATAATAATACATTTATTCTTGGCGAAGACGTAGGTAAAAAAGGTGGCGTTTTTGGCACAACACAAGGGTTACAAGAAAAATATGGAGACAATAGAGTGATTGATACACCATTAGCAGAGTCAAATATCATTGGTACAGCGATAGGTGCAGCAATGTTAGGTAAACGACCAATAGCTGAAATCCAATTTGCTGATTTCATCTTACCTGCTACTAATCAAATTATTAGTGAAGCTGCTAAAATGAGATATCGCTCAAATAATGATTGGGGATGTCCACTAACTATTCGCGCACCATTTGGTGGAGGCGTCCATGGAGGCCTTTATCATTCACAAAGTATTGAAAGTATTTTTGCTTCAACGCCAGGATTAACAATAGTCATTCCTTCGACGCCGTATGATGCTAAAGGATTATTATTATCATCTATAGAATCAAACGATCCTGTTTTATACTTTGAACATAAAAAAGCTTATCGTTTCTTAAAAGAAGAAGTACCTGAAGAATATTATACTGTACCTTTAGGTAAAGCTGATGTTAAACGTCAAGGTGATGACTTAACTGTCTTTTGTTATGGCTTAATGGTTAATTATTGTCTACAAGCTGCAGATATATTAGCTGCAGATGGTATTAATGTAGAAGTTGTAGATTTAAGAACAGTTTATCCTTTAGATAAAGATACAATCATTGATCGTGCAAAACAAACTGGAAAAGTATTATTAGTTACTGAAGATAATTTAGAAGGTAGTGTAATGTCAGAAGTGTCTGCCATTATTGCTGAAAACTGTTTATTTGATCTTGATGCTCCAATTATGAGATTAGCTGCGCCAGACGTGCCATCAATGCCATTTTCACCTGTTTTAGAAAATGAATTAATGATGAATCCAGAAAAAATCTTGCATAAAATGAGACAATTAGCAGACTATTAAGGAGGGAAAAACATGGATATTACAATGCCTAAATTAGGTGAAAGTGTTCATGAAGGTACAATAGAACAATGGCTAGTTTCTGTTGGAGACCATATAGATGAGTATGAACCTTTATGTGAAGTCATTACTGATAAAGTAACAGCTGAAGTCCCTTCTACGATTTCTGGTACCATTACTGAAATAACAGTAGAAGCAGGCCAAACTGTAACAATTGATACGGTGATATGTAAGATAGCAACAGCTGATGCATCTGCAAATGCTGATCAAACTATAGATAATACGATTGACGATGTTGAAGAGCAAAAGGTTTCGGTCGAAAAAACATCTGACAATAACAATACAATCGACACATCAAATGACCAACTAACTGAACAACAACCAAGAAATAATGGTAGATATTCACCAGTCGTATTTAAATTAGCATCAGAACATAATATAGATTTAGCATTAGTACATGGTAGTGGTTTTGAAGGACGAGTAACTAAGAAAGATATACTTAAAGCTATTGAAAATGGAACATCAGAAACTACACCAAATCGTCCATTGTCTAATGATAATAACAATATTACACATGAAAAAATTAATAATGATGTGACAAATCATAACCAAACATCTAGCTCAATACCAGTTAATGGTGTGAGAAAAGCAATTGCTCAAAATATGGTCAATAGTGTTACTGAAATTCCACATGCTTGGATGATGATTGAAGTAGATGCAACAAATTTAGTAAATACTAGAAACTATTATAAGAATAGTTTTAAACAAAAAGAAGGTTATAATTTAACTTTCTTTGCCTTTTTTGTAAAAGCTGTAGCAGATGCCCTAAAAGCATATCCATTACTTAATAGCAGCTGGCAAGGTAATGAAATAGTATTACATAAAGATATTAATATTTCAATTGCTGTTGCTGACGGTGACAAGTTATATGTTCCTGTCATTAAGCATGCTGATGAAAAATCTATCAAAGGCATAGCTAGAGAAATTAATGAATTGGCACAAAAAGCACGTAATAAAGGGTTAACAAACGCAGATATGCAAGGCGGTACATTCACTGTTAATAATACGGGTACATTCGGTTCAGTTTCATCAATGGGAATAATCAATCATCCACAAGCTGCAATATTACAAGTAGAATCTATTGTAAAGAAACCAGTAGTTATTAATGAAATGATTGCTATTAGAAATATGGTTAACCTATGTATTTCAATAGATCATCGTATTTTAGATGGCTTGCAAACAGGTCAATTTATGAACCATATCAAAAATAGAATAGAACAATATTCTGTTGACAATACAAATATTTATTAATTGTCAATTTAAATATTAAGTAACGATACAATAATACAAGAATGAGACATTAGCGTTTCATTCTTTTTTAATGACAATCTCACGACGACTATGTTATCTCAAAGCTAATATGGTAAAGAATTTTACTTAATTAAAATTAAAGCTATAACTAACACATAAATTAATCATCATTAAAGTGAATTAAAAGACATAACGAAAAATGAATTAAAAATAATATGGCAGCAGTTAAAATTAAAATGATCATAAACTAGTTTATTGAACAAAGTGATATTAATTAGTAGAATATAGATAGTTTAAATAAAAGGTTAGGGAAAGGTGAATTGACTTATGGATATGAATTTTGATTTATATATGAATGGTGTAGTCGAGCAAGCTAGAAATGAGATTGAATCTGCTGGCTATGAACAACTAACAACTGCAGAAGATGTAGATAAAGTACTTCAACAAGATGGTACGACATTAGTAATGGTTAACTCTGTATGTGGCTGTGCAGGTGGTGTAGCACGTCCAGCAGCAGCTCATGCCTTACACTATGATGTATTACCTTCACGTTTAGTTACTGTTTTTGCAGGACAAGATAAAGAAGCTACTCAACGTGCAAGAGACTATTTTGAAGGCTATGCACCTTCAAGTCCATCATTTGCATTAGTAAAAGATGGCAAGATTCAAGAAATGATAGAAAGACATCAAATTGAAGGCCATGATGTTATGGATGTCATTAATCAACTACAAACGTTATTCAATAAATATTGTGAAGAAAGATAAGAGGCAATAGCCCATGTTACAGTTAAATCCTTATAAGATTGGATTTAGAACTGTTGTGTTGTCAATTTAAGTGCAACAGTTCGTCGCATAAAATTTCATAAGGTGAATTCCAATTTAAACACTTTCTTGGTCGATGATTAATAGCACC
>NZ_PPQR01000047.1 GCF_002902085.1 Staphylococcus simiae | reverse complement strand
TTGCCTGGCAACGTCCTACTCTAGCGGAACGTAAGTCCGACTACCATCGGCGCTAAGGAGCTTAACTTCTGTGTTCGGCATGGGAACAGGTGTGACCTCCTTGCCATAGTCACCAGACAAATAAGAATGTAAGTTATACACTCAAAACTAGATAGTAAGTAAAAATGATTATGCGTCGCAAAACATTTAATTGATTAAGTCTTCGATCGATTAGTATTCGTCAGCTCCACATGTCACCATGCTTCCACCTCGAACCTATTAACCTCATCATCTTTGAGGGATCTTATAACCG
>NZ_PPQR01000046.1 GCF_002902085.1 Staphylococcus simiae | reverse complement strand
CTCCACATGTCACCATGCTTCCACCTCGAACCTATTAACCTCATCATCTTTGAGGGATCTTATAACCGAAGTTGGGAAATCTCATCTTGAGGGGGGCTTCATGCTTAGATGCTTTCAGCACTTATCCCGTCCATACATAGCTACCCAGCTATGCCGTTGGCACGACAACTGGTACACCAGAGGTATGTCCATCCCGGTCCTCTCGTACTAAGGACAGCTCCTCTCAAATTTCCTACGCCCACGACGGATAGGGACCGAACTGTCTCACGACGTTCTGAACCCAGCTCGCGTACCGCTTTAATGGGCGAACAGCCCAACCCTTGGGACCGACTACAGCCCCAGGATGCGATGAGCCGACATCGAGGTGCCAAACCTCCCCGTCGATGTGAACTCTTGGGGGAGATAAGCCTGTTATCCCCGGGGTAGCTTTTATCCGTTGAGCGATGGCCCTTCCATGCGGAACCACCGGATCACTAAGTCCGTCTTTCGACCCTGCTCGACTTGTAGGTCTCGCAGTCAAGCTCCCTTATGCCTTTACACTCTATGAATGATTTCCAACCATTCTGAGGGAACCTTTGAGCGCCTCCGTT
>NZ_PPQR01000045.1 GCF_002902085.1 Staphylococcus simiae | reverse complement strand
ATTTCGGTCCTGATCATAAATAAGACATATTAATATGTTGAACTCACATTCATAATTAAGTTGAATGTGAGTTTTTTAATTATTTTTAATAGGAAATTTAAGTTAATATTATCTAATTACCAATGAAATAATGATTAACTATATGCCAAAGGACAGTATATGACGCTTTGACATCTTTCTAATAAAATTTGGTTTCTGCGCTAATCACTGTGTTAAAATATGAATCAAAGAAAGTGAGGGGTAAAGATGGCAATGAAAGCATATCTTGGTCGAGCTGGTACGGGCAAATCGACACAAATGTTATCTGAAATTAAAGAAAAAATGCAACAACAACCTCTAGGTGATCCAATCATATTAATTGCACCTACACAAAGCACGTTTCAATTAGAACAAGCCTTTGTTAATGATAAACAATTAAATGGAAGTCTAAGAACAGAAGTTTTACACTTTGAACGTTTGAGCCATCGAATTTTTCAAGAAGTAGGTAGCTATAGTGAACAAAAATTATCTAAAGCAGCTACTGAAATGATGATTTACAATATTGTTCAAGAACAACAGCAACAGTTGAAATTATATCGCTCACAAGCTGGTTACTATGGATTTAGTGAAAAGTTAGCTGAACAAATTCAAGATTTTAAAAAATATACTGTCACTCCAGATCATTTACAACAATTTTTAGAAAATAATACAGTGCAAACACGGACGAAGCATAAACTGCAAGATATTGAATTAATTTATCGTAAGTTTGAAGAGCGTTTAGCTAATGACTATATTACTGGTGAAGATGCCTTACAATTATTTATTGCTAAAATCGCTGATTCACAATGGATCACAAAAGCAGATATATATATAGATGGATTTCATAACTTTTCCACGATTGAATATCAAATCATCAAAGAATTAGTAAAGCATGCACGAAATGTCACTGTGTTACTTACAACAGATGGTAATGAAGATCAATTTAGTTTATTTAGAAAACCGTCTGAAGTATTACGCCATTTAGAAGAAATTGCTAATGATTTACATATAACTTTAGAAAAAAGATACTTTAACGAAGTGTATCGCTTTAACAATAATGATTTAAGACATCTTGAACAACAATTCGATGCCTTACAAATCAATCCCACTACAATACAGGGTCATCTTCAAATTTTAGAATCATCCACTATGAGAGAAGAAATTAATGAAATCGCACGTCGCATTATCGCAGATGTAAGAGATAATCACATTAGATTTCAAGATATTGCAATTTTATATCGTGACGACAGTTATGCTTATTTATTTGAATCCATTTTACCGTTATATGATATTCCATTTAACATCGATACTAAACGGTCAATGACGCATCATCCTGTTATGGAAATGATACGTTCATTGATTGAAGTAATAGAGTCTAAATGGCATATTAATCCAATGTTACGGTTATTTAAAACAGATGTCTTAACTGCAAAAGTTAAACATAGTGACTATTTGATTGATTTACTTGAAAATTTTGTTCTTGAACGAGGTATCTATGGTCAGCGTTGGTTAGATGAAGATTTATTTCATGTAGAGCAATTTAGAAAAATGGGACGTAAAGAACATCAATTAACTGACGAGGAACGACAAGAATTTGAACAAGTTGTTAAATTAAAAAATGATGTTATCGATAAAATCATGTATTTTGAACAACAAATGTCACAAGCAACAACAGTACGTGACTTTGCAACAGCTTTTTATGAAAGCATGGAATATTTTGAATTACCCAATCAACTTATGACTGAACGAGATGAATTAGATGCAAGTGGTAAACATGAAGCAGCTGAAGAAATTGACCAGATTTGGAATGGACTTCTTGGAATATTAGATGATTTAGTCACTGTATTTGATACAGAGGAAATAACTTTGCAAAGATTTTTAGAAGTATTTGATATTGGTCTAGAACAATTGGAATTTGTAATGATTCCTCAAACGCTGGATCAAGTTAGTATTGGAACGATGGATTTAGCTAAAGTAGACAATAAACAGCATGTCTATCTAGTAGGTATGAATGACGGTATAATGCCACAACCGATTTCTGCATCTAGTTTAATTACTGATGATGAAAAGAAAATGTTTGAACAACAAGCTCAAGTTGAATTGAGTCCTACATCAGATATATTACAAATGGACGAAGCTTTTGTATGTTATATTGCGATGACTAGAGCAAGACAACAAGTGACATTGTCATATAGTTTAATGGGCAATAGCGGAGATGATAAAGAAATCAGTCCATTTTTAGAACAAATTAGAGCATTATTTAGTGACTTTAAAATTGTGAATATTCATCAACTGCACGAAGTTGCTCCGTTATCATTAATGCAACATACGAAACAAACGAAGATTACGTTATTTGAATCCTTAAGAGCTTGGCTCGATGAAGAAATAGTGGCAGATAGTTGGTTAGACGCTTACCAAGTTATACGTGATAATCATCATTTAAACAGCGGTTTAAATTATTTAATGTCGGCGCTAACTTTTGAAAATGACACCGTGCAATTAGGACAAAAACTGTCTGAAGATTTATATGGTAAAACAATAAACGCCAGCGTATCTCGCTTTGAAGGATATATGCAATGTCCATTTAAGCATTATGCTTCGCATGGTTTACGTCTTAATGAACGCACAAAATATGAATTGCAAAATTTTGATTTAGGAGATATTTTCCATTCAGTATTGAAATATATCTCAGAACGTATTAATGGTGATTTTAAGCATTTGGATATGTATAAGATTAGACAATTAACATCTGAAGCACTTGAAGACATTCTACCTAAAGTACAATTTAATCTATTAAATTCTTCAGCATATTATCGCTATCTGTCACGTAGAATAGGGGTCATTGTCGAAACAACACTTAGTGCACTGAAGTATCAAGGAACGTATTCAAAATTTATGCCTAAATATTTTGAAACTAGTTTTAGACGTCAACCAAGATCAGAGGAAGAATTAGTAGCACAAACGTTAACAACGACTCAAGGTATTCCTATCAATATAAGAGGACAAATTGATCGTATTGATACGTATTCTAAAAATGATAAAAGTTTCGTTAATATAATCGATTATAAGTCATCAGCTGGAAGTGCAACATTAGACTTAACTAAAGTTTACTATGGTCTTCAAATGCAAATGATGACTTATATGGATATTGTGCTACAAAATCACAAACGATTAGGTTTGACTGAAGAAGTGAAACCTGGTGGTTTACTATACTTCCATGTACACGAGCCGCGTATAAAATTTAAATCATGGGCAGACATTGATGAAGAAATACTTGAACAACAATTAATTAAAAACTTTAAGTTGAGCGGTTTAGTTAATAGTGATAGAGAAGTCATCGAAGCATTAGATACGAGATTAGAACCGAAATTTACTTCTGATATTGTTCCAGTAGGACTTACTAAAGATGGCTCAATTACTAAAAAGGGCAGTCAAGTTGCAGATGAAGCAACAATATATAAATTCATTCAGCATAACAAAGATAACTTTATAGACACAGCTTCTAATATTATGGATGGCCATACAGAAGTGGCACCTTTAAAATACAAACAAACATTACCATGTCAATTTTGTAGTTATCAATCTGTTTGTCATGTCGACGGAATGATTGATAGTAAACGCTACCGTACAGTTGATGAATCAATTAATCCAATAGAAGCGATACAAGATATTGAGTTAGATGGAGGTGACAATTAAATGATTCCGCAAAAACCGCAAGATGTTATATGGACAGATGCACAATGGCAAAGCATCTATGCCTCTGGACAAGATATTTTAGTAGCAGCAGCAGCTGGATCAGGTAAGACAGCAGTTCTTGTAGAGCGTATTATTCAAAAAATATTGCGTGATGGTATTGACGTTGACCGCTTACTTGTCGTTACATTTACTAATCTAAGTGCAAGAGAAATGAAACATAGGGTGGATCAACGAATTCAAGAGGCGTCATTAGCAGATCCTAACAATGAACATTTAAAGAACCAACGTATTAAAATACATCAAGCACAAATATCAACGTTACACAGTTTTTGTTTAACATTAATTCAGCAACACTATGATGTCTTAGATATTGATCCGAATTTTAGAACAAGTAGTGAAGCAGAAAATATTTTATTGTTAGAACAAACAATAGATGAAGTTATTGAAAGTCATTATGATAAGTTAGATCCTGCATTTATCGATTTAACAGAACAGTTATCTTCAGATAGAAGTGATGAACAATTTAGAAATATTATTAAACAATTGTATTTCTTTAGTGTTGCTAACCCAGATCCTGAAGTATGGCTAAATCAATTAGCTCAATCTTATACAGATGATGATAAACAACAACAATTGTTGCAATTATTAATAGATTTATCACAAGTTTTTTTAACAGCTGCCAATGAATCTTTAAATAAAGCATATGATTTATTTAGTATGGCAGAAGGTGTAGAGAAACATATAGCGGTTATTGCAGATGAACGTCAATTAATGACGCATGTGTTAGATGGTGGCTTAGTCAATACGGACTTTTTAATTGGACATGAATTTGGACAGCGGTTACCTAATGTTACAGCAAAAATTAAAGAAACAAATGACATGATGATTGAAGCTTTAGAGGATGCAAAGGAACATTATAAAAAATATAAGTCATTAATTGATAAAGTTAAAAATGACTATTTTTCACGAAGTACTGAAGATTTACAAAATGATATGCGTCTGTTAGCACCTAGAGTCGATTACTTAGCGACAATTGTAAAAGATGTTATGAAAGAATTTAATCTAAAAAAGCGTAGCAAAAATATTTTGGATTTCTCAGACTATGAACATTTTGCTTTGCAAATTTTAACTAATAGTGACGGAACGCCTTCAGAAATTGCTGAATCATATCGTCAACATTTTAATGAAATTTTAGTCGATGAATATCAAGATACTAACCGAGTACAAGAAAAAATATTATCATGTATTAAAACGGGTGAAGAAAATAATGGTAACTTGTTTATGGTTGGTGATGTTAAACAATCTATTTATAAATTTAGACAAGCTGACCCAAGTTTATTTATTGAAAAGTATAATCGCTTTACTTTAGACGGCGCTCATAGTGGTAGGCGAATTGATTTATCACAAAATTTTAGATCACGTTCCGAAGTATTAACAACAACAAATTACTTATTTAAACATATGATGGATGACCAAGTTGGCGAAGTGACTTATGATGAAGCAGCACAACTTTATTATGGTGCACCATTTGATAATGCTTCAAACCCAGTTAATTTAAATGTCTTAGTTGAAGCAAGTGCAGAAGATAGTGAATTGACCGGCACTGAACAGGAAGCACAATATATTGTTGAACAAGTTAAAGATATTTTAAATCATTATAAAGTCTATGATATTAAAACAGATAGTTATAGAAATGCAACGTACAAAGATATCGTTATTTTAGAACGCAGTTTTGGACAAGCTAGAAATTTACAACAAGCCTTTAAAAATGAAGATATACCATTTCATGTGAATAGTAGAGAAGGTTATTTTGAGCAAACAGAAGTCCGTTTAGTATTGTCATTTTTAAGAACAATTGACAATCCGTTACAAGATATATATTTAGTTGGCTTAATGCGTTCAGTCATTTATCAGTTTACTGAAGATGAGCTTGCTCAAATTAGAATTATTAGTTCAAATGATGATTACTTCTATCAATCAATAATGAATTATATGACAAGTGAAGAAGCTAACACACAACTTGTAGATAAATTACAACGTTTTATTAAAGACATCCAATATTATCAACAATATAGTCAAGATCATCCTGTCTATCAACTCATTGATAAATTTTATAACGATCATTATGTTATTCAATATTTTAGTGGTCTAATCGGAGGAAGAGGTAGACGTGCTAATCTATATGGTCTATTTAATAAAGCGATAGAATTTGAAAATTCTAGTTTTAGAGGATTATATCAATTTATTCGTTTTATTGATGAATTAATAAGTAGGGGTAAAGATTTTGGTGAAGAGAATATTGTTGGTCCCAATGATAATGTTGTCAGAATGATGACAATTCATAGTAGTAAAGGGCTAGAATTTCCATTTGTCATATATTCTGGTTTATCGAAGCAATTTAATAAACAAGATTTAAAGAGACCAGTTATTTTAAATCAACAATATGGTTTAGGAATGGATTACTTTGATGTAGAAAAAGACATGGCTTTCCCATCATTAGCTTCTGTAGCATATAAAGCAATCACTGAAAAAGAAATGATTTCAGAAGAGATGCGACTCATTTATGTAGCACTAACAAGAGCTAAAGAAAAACTCTTCCTGATTGGACGTGTTAAAGATGATAAAGTATTACAATCATTGGAACAACTTTCTGTATCTAATGGCTTGATAGCAGTTAATGAACGCTTAACAGCAGCCAATCCATTTTCTTTAATTTATAGCATCTTAGCAAAACATCAGTCAATGAATATTCCTGATGATTTGAAATTTGAAAAGGATATCGTCAACCTTGATGAAAGTATACAACCTAAGGTTAATATTAATATTGATTATTTTGAAGATGTATCAACAGAAGTAACAGATAATGATGATGACTATAGAACTGTGAGTTATTTACAATCAATGACACAAGGTAATGAAGATGTTAAAGCGAAGATAGCATATCAACTTGATTATCAATACCCATATGTTAACGATACACTCAAACCATCTAAACAATCGGTTTCTGAATTAAAAAGACAATTAGAAACTGAAGAAAGTGGCACAAGTTATGAACGTGTCAGACAATATCGTATTGGTTATGCATCTTACGAACGTCCTAAATTTTTAAGTGAGCAAGGCAAAAGAAAAGCAAATGAAATAGGTACCTTGATGCATACAGTGATGCAACATTTGCCTTTTAGAGAACAACGATTAACTGACAAAGAACTAAATGATTATATTGACAGTTTAATTAGTAATCATATTATCGATGAGAGTGCTAAAAAAGATATTAGAATAACTGAAATACAGTCATTTATTCATAGTGATTTATATTTAACAATTGCTCAAGCAGATCAAGTATTTCGAGAATTACCATTTGTAGTGAATCAAGCAATGGTCGATAATATGCCTGAAGAAGATGAGGATGTTTCAATCATTCAAGGGATGATAGATTTAATTTTCGTTAAAGATGGTCATTATTATTTCGTCGATTACAAAACGGATGCCTTTAACCGTCGTCGTGGTATGACAGATGAAGAATTAGGACAACAGTTAAAAGAAAAATATCGCATACAAATGAATTATTATCGTAATACGTTACAAACTATTTTAAATACTACGGTTCATGGTTATTTGTATTTCTTCAAATTTGGAACATTAGAATTATAATACGTTAAGTTTGTACAAATATAGATTTTTAGACTACTGTCAAAATTTTCTTACTTATTTATTTGTTATTTGATAACGAAAAAAGTTATAATGTGAATTAAGATATAGATGAGGAGTTGAGTATGAATGAAATTCTTATCATTCAAGTATAATGACAGAACTTCATATGGCGTTAAAGTTAAACGTGAAGATGCTGTTTGGGATTTATCATTAGTTTTTGCTGATTTTGCTGAAGGCAATTTCCATCCAAAAACATTGTTAGAAGGTTTACAACAAAATCATACTTTAGATTTTCAAGAGCAAGTTCGTAAAGCAGTTGTTGCAGCAGAAGATAGTGGTAAAGCAGAAGACTACAAAATTTCTTTCAATGATATTGAATTTTTACCACCAGTGACACCACCAAATAATGTTATTGCTTTTGGTAGAAATTATAAAGAGCATGCTAGTGAATTAAATCATGAAGTTGAACGTTTGTATGTCTTTACTAAAGCAGCATCATCATTAACAGGTGATAATGCAACAATTCCTAATCATAAAGATATTACAGATCAATTAGATTATGAAGGTGAATTAGGAATCGTTATCGGTAAATCTGGTGAAAAGATTCCTAAAGCATTAGCTTTAGACTATGTTTATGGTTATACAATTATTAACGATATTACTGATAGAAAAGCACAGGCTGAACAAGATCAAGCATTCTTATCTAAAAGTTTAACAGGTGGTTGCCCAATGGGACCATATATTGTAACTAAAGATGAACTACCTTTACCAGAAAATGTTAATATTGTTACAAAAGTAAATAATGACATTAGACAAGATGGTAATACTGGTGAGATGATCTTGAAAATTGATGAATTAATCGAAGAAATTTCTAAATACGTAGCATTACATCCTGGAGATATTATTGCTACTGGTACTCCAGCAGGCGTTGGCGCAGGATTACAACCTCCGCAATTCCTACAACCAGGAGATGAAGTTAAAGTAACTATCGATAATATCGGTACATTGACTACTTATATTTCAAAATAATAATATATTAAAAGCACTCTGTTGACATTCATTTCATAGAGTGCTTTTACTTTTGCATCACAGTCATTTTATTAAATAACATAGTATGTTAAAATGTATGTTCATGTATGTAAAATAAGTATATATTTTATAGTGAAATAGTTTTGTTAAAATGACAAACTATTATCATAATGAAACAATATTAATTAGCGGGGGAATAGTATGATACATTTGCATATTTTAAGTTGGGTCTTAGCAATTATTTTATTTGTTGCTAGTTATCTTAATTATTCTAAAGCACAAGGCGCAACACCTTTTTTTAAACCATTACATATGGCTTTAAGATTATTTATGTTGCTAACATTAATTTCAGGTTTTTGGGCATTAATCGAGGAATTTATGGCTGCTAGTCATGGTGGCGGTGGTAACCACATGTTACTTACGTTAAAAATGTTATGTGGTATCGGCGTCATTGCATTAATGGAAATTACAATAGCGAAAAGAAAGAAACAAGAGCCAAGTCATACTTTATTTTGGTCAACCATTGGCTTAATTATAGTAACGATGGTGATTGGCGTTATCTTGCCTTGGGGACCAATCTCTAAAATGTTCGGTTTAGGTTAAGAACTAATTGCCTAATGTAATATAAGTATAATAAAACACCACTTCTCATAAAACTGGGAAGTGGTGTTTATTTGTTAACTATAAAAATATGAATATCCTTAATGGGATTGTGATTTATAACCAATCATATTGATGAGATCTTTAGGATGACTATATGGAGGGGCATAAGCGACTTCAAATTCAGTTAAGTCATCTACAGTTAAATTATTCATCATTGCCATTGATAAGACATCAATACGTTTGTCAGCGCCTTCTTTTCCAACAGCTGCTGCACGAATAATTTGTCTTGATGCGGTATCAAAATATACTCTTAAGTGTAAAGAGGAATTTCCTGGGTAATAATTCGCATGAGCACCTTGATTCACTTCAACCATTTGATAGTCAAATTGAGATAATTCACTAGGTTTTATTCCAACACTTGCAAAAGTATAATCAAAAAATTTCACAATATTACTTCCAAGGAAACCTTTAAATTCAATTGATGAATCTCCAGCAATCTGTTCAGCAATAATACTTGCAGCTCTATGAGCACCCCAAGCTAAAGGAACATTTGTTGTTAAATCAACATGTCTATAATGTGATGTAATAACATCTCCTAAAGCATAAATATGCGGTATGTTAGTCTCAAATTTGTCATTCACAGAGATGAATCCTTTATTATCTAACGTAATATTGGAACCTTCAATAAACTTGGAATTTGGATGTGTGCCAATACCTTCGATAACCATATCATAGTTCTCTATTTTACCAGATTTAAATGTAATTTCATTTCCATTAATATTAGTAATTTCTTCATTTAGACGATAAGATATATGTCGACGTTCTAGTTCATCTATAATAGGCTGATTCATATCACTATCCATTAACTTATTAATTTGTTCAGAACGATGTATTAACGTCGGTTGTAATCCTCGCTCATAAAGATTTTCTAAAACTTCAAGAGAAATATAGCCTGCACCTACAACTAACACACGTTGAACATTATTATGTTTAATATAGTAATCAATTGCATCAGTATCCTCTAGATTACGAAGTGTAAATGTTATATCGCTATCGAAATTAAGTCTATTTGCACTAGCACCAGGACTTAAAATTAAATAATCAAAGTATTCTTCGAATTGTTCATTTGTGTGATGGTTAACAACAGTCACTGTTTGTTTGTCATCATTAATCGAAATGACTTCATGATATGTTTTTACAGTGATTTCTTTTTTGTCATAAAATTTTTCAGGATTATAGGGTAAAACCAAATCGCGATCATTAACTACGTTGCCAATAACATAAGGTAATGCACAATTGGCGAAACTCATATCTCTATCTTTTTCAAAAATGATAATGTCACTATCTTTATCTAAGCGTCTTATTTGACTAGCACAAGTAGCACCTCCGGCAACTGCGCCAACTACAACTATTTTTGACATACTAAAAGCCTCCTTTGGTTAAATGGTGAACTGTTTAATCTTAAAAATAATATCTCATATTTAAATTAAAGAAATCATTTAAATATCTCCCGATACCATCATCATTATTGCTATAAGTAACGTTATTCGCTACTTCTTTTAACTCTGTTAGACCGTTATCCATGGCAACGCCATAACGGGCATATTCAATCATTTCTGTATCGTTATCTTCATCACCGAAAGCAATAATATGTTCAGCATCAACGTTTAAAAATTGTCTAGCTTGTTCAATGCCACGTGCTTTATTAATACCTCGTTTGACAATTTCTATAACTGGGAAAGGTGCACCCCAACGTCGATGTTCTATATGATTAGCATAAATATGTGTAAGCATTTCTTTAATTTCAGGAATCTTGTCTTCTTCAGCTTCGATTAACAGTGAAGTTGGTGATTCATTAAGTTGGACAAGTAAATTTCCTGTTTGAATACGAGGGTTACCCATAGAAAATCCTTCAAATAATCTAGGGTCGTGATTATTAATAAAGACATAATCTTTAACTTCAGCGATAATATTTGAAACTTGGTATTGTTGTAAACCCTGTATAATATTACGTGCAACATTTAAATCTAATATTTCATGAACCGTGTTAAATGTTTTATCTTTTGGATGATGAACATAAGCACCATTGAAATTTACTATTGGTGTTGTTAAATTAAGTTCGTGATAATATATTTGACTGGCACGATAAGGACGTCCAGTAGCAATCATAATATAATGACCACGTTGCTGTAGTTCATTAAGTACTTGTTTTGTATAATTTGAGATTTCTTTATTATCATTTAATAGTGTTCCGTCTAAGTCTAGACAAATCAAATGTGGTTGCATATATTTCTCCTTATAGTACTGATTTCATATAAATACATGATAGCATTTTATTGGCGTTTTGTCGGATATTTGATATATTAGGACTAAGATATAAATGAAGAGGTGATAAGTATGGAAGAGGCATTAAAAGATAGCATTTTAGGTGCACTTGAAATGGTAATTGACCCTGAATTAGGCATCGATATTGTTAATTTAGGTTTAGTATACAAAGTTAATGTAGATGATGACGGCTTATGTACAGTTGAAATGACATTGACTTCAATGGGATGCCCATTAGGACCACAAATTGTTGAACAAATTAAAAGTGTCTTAGCTGAAATTCCAGAGATACAAGATACAGAAGTTAATATCGTTTGGAATCCACCTTGGACAAAAGATATGATGTCTAGATACGCTAAAATTGCTCTAGGTGTTAGTTAATTAGCTAGTTATAAGTTTATGATTAAACTCTATTGAGAGATTATACTTGAATAAATATGATTAACAGTGGTGAATTAAAAACGTTAACGTTTTTAATTCATCTTTTTTTATTTCAATAGCTATAAGTCTGTTTAAATCTATAGTAATTATATAAAAAATTAATATGATATGAATTGAAAATATATTACAGATATATTACAATACATAATACATAATGGCAAAGGTAAACTTAATTTTTTAGTGTCAACAATAG